>CAXAGK010000248.1:0-6204 GCA_963968305.1 uncultured Rickettsiales bacterium
GAAGAGAGGGAACCTTAAAAACCTGTTTATCGCGATCTCGTCACGTCACGTTATATCAGCCTAGATGATGACTGCCGTCATCGCTCCCTTAGTACCAATTCAGCTCGGGCTCCATGACGCCCAATCGCTGCTAGATATTGCCGTCAACATTGATACCTTGATGGCAACCGACACAGCTGAAAGACTTAAATAGGACGTGCCCTCTTCGGCTTTTCTCAGAGATTGCCTGATCATCACCCCGCAAATACTGGTCGAAGGAAGCATCTGGCGTGATCAAAGAACGTTCGTATGTCGCGATCGCATCCTTGATGTTTTATTGATCAATTCCGCCCGCATAAATTTGCCCAAAAGGGGCAACATACTCCCGCACGGTGGCTAACCGGGCGACGATCTCATTTCAAGAACCACCCATCTCAACGGACGACAGCATCGGTCCGTCAATTTGTTCCTCAAGCGTTGCAACTCTACCATCCCAAAACTGGGCGATATTATCGGCCGCGTTAAAGACCGTCGGCGCGTTCAGATTTCCCTCTCGTGTTTCATACTCAAACATTAATTTCTCGGCCGGATGCCTTCCAAGCGTCAATACCACCAACGAGGTGGAATACTTCCTTCAACCCCATACCTTCGGATGTTTGGACCGCAAGCGCCGATCGTTCGCCGTAAGCGCAATAAAATATAATCCGGCGATCCGCTTTATCGGCCATCTCGCGTAATAGTCCCCCCTCACGCACAAAATCGTTCAGCTCTCCATATGGCGCATGAACAGAACCTTTAATGACGCCGTCCTGGCAGCGTTCCGCTTCCTCACGTAAATCGACCAAGACACAATCACCGCTGACGCATCTGTTCTGAACTTCGTCTACCGACAGTGCCCAGGCAGCTTGAACTTCTTCGCCTTGAGCCGCCCCGATTTTTTTATTCGCGGGGACGGCGACATCCATCATTTTCGGGTTGGCGAGATTGAGGCCATTCATGATTTCCGCATATTCCAGCGCGTTTGCGACTTGCAATCGGGGATTATGACGCCGCTCTTCAATGATTGTGCTGACCATCTCACCTTTATAGTCATGCCCTGGATAGACCAAGGTCTCGTCTGGTAGACACAGTAACTTATTGAAAATCGAATCATATTGTGCCACTGCATCTCCGTTCTGAAAATCGGTGCGCCCGGTCCCTCGAATGAAGAGCGTATCCCCCGTAAAGACACGGTCAGATAGCTTGAATGAGTATGAATCGTCCGTGTGGCCCGGCGTATAAATGACATCAAGGCTGAGGCCCTCAATATCGACTGTCTCCCCATCTCGGACACGCATCGACACCACATCGGCCGCGCTTTCGGAACCCATCACAGTGACGCATTTCGTGCGGTCGCGCAGAACACCCATTCCGGTAATGTGATCAGCATGAGTATGGGTGTCGACGACCTTCACGAGTTTTAGGTCCAACTCCTCCAGTAGGCGCAGATATTGATCGAGATGACCGATCACCGAATCGATGATAACGGCTTCGCCTCCCGCCCGGCTCGCAATCAAATAGGTGTATGTGAAGGATTCAGCATCGAAGAGCTGTCGAAAAAGCATTTGGGTTTTTCCTTTTTCTTCCGGACCCTTCTGGGTCTCTGATCTCACAGGCATGTTCAGTATATGGCATATCTTCTATTTCGGCAGCACTAGGATCGCCCGAAAATCATTCACATTGGTGAGAGTAGGTCCTGTCTTTATCAGCTGATCGAGAGCTTGAAAGAAACTATACCCATCATTGTCCGCCAGCATGTTCTTCGGCTCGAGGCCTGATATTTCAGCCTCGTCCAAAGTGCCCGGCGTGACAATCGCACCAGCATTGTCTTCGGTGCCGTCAATTCCATCCGTATCCACGGCGAGAGCCCAGACGCTGGGCTCTCCTTCAAGCGCCACCGCCAGCGCCAACAAAAACTCGGCATTCCGCCCGCCACGGCCCGCTCCCCGCACGGTCACAGTCGTCTCGCCGCCCGACAAAAGAACCGCAGGCGCCGGAGCCGGCTGCCCTCTACGCGCCATTTGCCGTGTGATTCCGGCCATCACAATCGCCACTTCCCGCGCCTCACCTTCGATCGCGTCTCCCAGCACGACAGGTGTGACCCCGTGCTTCGTTGCGACTGCGGCGGCGGCATCCAGCGACATTTGAGGAGTCGCAATCAACTCACACTCCGCGTTTTGCAATCTGGGATCACCTGGCTTCGGCGTCTCGTCACCGGCCACCGACAGACACCGCCCAACGGATTCGGGTGGCGTCAGTTCATATTTATCGAATATGCCGCGCGCATCTGCGTAAGTCGTGACATCCGCGACCGTTGGGCCGGAACCGATGACCGCCGGATCGTCGCCGGGAACATCGGAGATCGCCAAGGTTAAGATTTGGGCTGGAGCGGCGGCGGCAGCCAATCGTCCCCCTTTAATGGCCGAGAGATGCTTACGAACGCAATTCATCTCCGTAATATTGGCCCCGGAGCGCAACAAATCGCGATTGACGTTCTGTTTATCACGAAGCGTCAATCCATCGCCCGGCAGCGCCAGGAGGGCTGAAGCGCCCCCCGAGATTAGACATAAAACGAGATCATCTTCTCCCGCTGATGAAACCAGTTCCATAATGCGACGCGCACCCGCCTCTCCCGCCGCATCGGGAACCGGATGGGCTGCTTCAATCACTTCAATCTTCTCGCAATCGACCTTGTGTCCATATCGCGTAACGACGAGGCCCTCGAGGTTGCCGCCCCAATTATCCTCAACCGTTCGCGCCATTTTCGCCGCCGCCTTTCCGGCGCCGACGACAATAGTCCGTCCCTTGGGCGGATCCGGTAAATGGGCTGGAAGGCACTGAGCGGGATCGGCAGCATCTATCGCCGCCGTCATCAATTCATGTAGAAATTCCGTTGGATTCAATGTCATGGCGCGCCTCAACTCTTCATGTCCGATATATGTAAGCGCCGGTCCGTCGCCAGAACGTAAAGCTCCTGATAATACACAGGTGCGCCCTGGGTGGCGCGAGCGACCACCTGAATAAACAGTCCGTTGGATTCATGCGGCAGTGATAAGGCATCGCAAATCTCACTCGGGAACACCACCGTTCGAACGTCTTGTGAAATCCTGGCAATTACAATTCCAAATTCGCTACCGAGCGATTTCCTGAAAATCGCGCCATCCAGCTCCGACAACGGCTTTTAAAACAACACAGCATACGGATCGACCGCGGCAAAGTAACGACTGAAGACATAAATCTCACCTCCAATATCGACCCTTCGATCGACTTGAACGACCTCCTTATTAGAATCGAGTTCGAGAAATTAATTCCAGTGTCCTGGTCCGGAAAACCTATCGCGAAACAATACTTTCGTTGAAATGCTGAGAAATGAAACACCATCATCGCTATGGAAGCGCAGGTGCCACGGATCGTCCGTCAACCTTTCCCGAGCCGCCACATAACTTCCGGCACCTTGACGCCTGACAACAATCCCGCTCTCCACCAATGTCCGCATCGCCCGTTGGACGGTTCCCAGATTATACGGCGTCTGTCGAGCAAGTTCCTGTTCCGTGGGCAACTTAGCGCCGAGTTGCCAGTAATCCGCATCGATGGACGCCAATCGCGCAGCCGTCAACCGCGTGTGTTTTGCCGTCGAGGGCAATTCACTATCCCGCCAATTCTTCAGGAAATTCAGCCCTTCCAACAAAAACTTATCTCCATATCTCAGTATGATAATTGTATTTGTTGGAATTTTTCATATCGAACTCGACATAAATTTTGTGTTTAGCGAGTTTCTTGAGGCACCGATCGATAAACCCAAGCCGCTTCTATACGAGACAGTGCGAGCCAACCCATTTACGACCCGTTCGAGCAATTTTTGCACCATAATTGCGCAAATGATCAGCAATAACATTTCCATATAGTGAGCTACATCAGTGGAGCTAACGCAAACAATGGAAAAATAAGATCTATCGAGAGGTAAATCTACTTTCTATAGAATTTTTAAGATATTTCTGCCGTTCGCTTGAAAGCAACAATCTTTATCCACGCGCACTCATGCTCAGTGCTGGCTCTTCACTTCAGATATTCACGAACCACGGTTAAATCGAGTATGCCGAGCCCAGGTTTACGGAAACGCAATCCAGAGGGCGGACGGTCAAGACAAACCCTAAGCCACAATTCGAATCAATCATCTCCGCGCGCGGGCATATATTGCGAAATATAGACATCGTCTATTTGCTCCGGATCAAGGAAGGTTTCCGCATATTCCTTCCAGACACCTTCGGTCAGAAATAGCTCGAATAAATCGCCATCGATATGCTGGTCCTTATTCATGAACATCATGATCTTTAAGGATTCGCTTAACTTTTTCGCCTTTTTATACGGACGGTCCGATGCCGTCAGGGCCTCGAAGATATCCGCGATCGCCATCATCCGCGCCGGCATCGACATATCATCCTTGGTCAATCCACGCGGGTAGCCGGTACCGTCCATCTTTTCATGATGCCCGCCAGCATATTCCGGAATATTCTTCAGATTCTTGGGGAACGGCAAGGATTCGAGCATATTGATCGTTACCGAAATATGGTCGTTAATTTTCAGGCGCTCTTGTTCGGTGAGCGTGCCCCTGCGGATTGACAGATTATAGACCTCGCCGAAATCGTATTCGTTAGTGACGTGATCCGGGCGGTCTTCCAGTAATTTTTCCTTACAGGGAACTGCAGCCGGCTGCGCAGCCTCCAACCTTTCCCCCTCTTCCCAGGAGAGTCCGAGCGTCCGGTCCAACTTGCGCGTCCAGGTCATCTCGCCGATCTGTTTAATGCGTTCGATGGCTTCGTCATCAAGGAACTCACCGCCCACATTAGCTTCGGCGATAAACTCAAAATCATCAGTCAATTGCGCGACACGCTCTTCATAATCTTGCTTTAGGATTTCCCGCTCAGCCGCATCCGCATCCATGCATTTCTTGAGATAGTCGATTTCCGCTTCGCGGATCATAATTTCGAACCGATTGCGCACTTCATGTATGCGGTTGTTGATGGTCTCCAGCTTAACCGCCTTATCCACCACATATTCTGGCGTCGTTACCTTTCCGCAATCGTGTAGCCATCCGGCGAGATGCAGTTCGTACCATTGGTCCTCGGTCAAATCGAACGAGGCAAAGCGCGGGTCATCGCTGGCGCAGGCCGCACGTGCGATCATCTTGGTAAGTTCTGGCACCCGTTGGCAGTGCCCGCCTGTATATGCCGATTTTTCGTCAATCGCGCCGGCAATCAACTCGATAAAACTATCCATCAAGGTCCGCAATTGTTGGACCAACAGCTGATTTTCCAACGCGACCGCCGCCTGACTGGCCAAGGCGCCGATGATGGATTCGACATGAGGGCCGAATTCAACCACATTGCCGGCCTCATCGCGGGCATTTATCAATTGGACGACGCCAATAACGTCGTCGGCCCGGTTCAACAACGGTATCGTCAAGAAACTCGTTGAGCGGTAACCAGTTTTCTCATCAAACGCCTTCGTGCCGCTAAAATCGTATTCCTCGACCGTATAGGCGTCCGCGATGTTGCTCTTCTCTTTCGTTAACGCAACGGCGGTCGCCACATTCTTATAGTTCGCCTCTTCTGTTTCGAGATCGAAAGTCTGCAGTGGGGGGAATGGAATATCCTGGCCGGTGGTACCACCCATTGCGATGTTCAGCGTATCGTTCCGCATGATCTCGAACGAGAGCGTGCCTCCCTCCTCGTTATAAAGATACAGCGTTCCGCCATCGGCATTGGGAATTTGTTTCGCCTCCAACAGAATCATTTCCATCAAACGGTTATGGTCCCGTTCGGACGACAAAGCGATACCAATCTCGATCAGCCGTTCGAACGTCTGATCAGGCTCCGTCACCAAATTTTCACTCAATTGCTGCACTACGCTCACCCACCTACCTGTAGCCCCTCAAACGCAATGACATTCGATTGATCAACCCCAACCCTTTTCGGTTAACATGCTTTATAATTATTGAGTATGCGTCAAAGTTGAAATCACACACCATAATCCACACATCTACCACGTTTTGCGTCAGTTCCACTTCCATCTGTTCACGCGCATCAAGCACGTTATTTGATTCCCCTAGGTTCAGTCTCGCGCTTGTTCATTAATTCGTCCTCATGATCCCGATCGTGATGGAAGATCGCTATCGATCCCGCACCC
>CAXAGK010000249.1:0-6203 GCA_963968305.1 uncultured Rickettsiales bacterium
TGGATGAGCTGATCCGCCTCTTCAAACAGGAAGCGCCGAGACTGGCCGGGCGCGGACGGCGGGAAGCCGCGGCTTAGAAGGCGAACTGAATATTCTCAAAAAGGAATGGGGCACGTGAAAATATCAAAAATAGATGTCTTCAACTTTGACCTCACTTATGCACACGGCACATACGTTATGTCCGGCGGGCGCGAGATCACGCATCTGCCCTCAACCCTGGTGCGAGTCTCCAGCGACACAGGCCTTACTGGATGGGGCGAAGTCTGCCCGCTCGGCACCACATATCTGCCTGCACATGCGGGCGGTGCCCGCGCTGCGCTAGAACTTTTAGCCCCTGCCCTGATCGGCGTTGATCCGACCAACCTTGCCGCGGTCAACGATGCCATGGACGCCACATTGATGGGCTACGCCTATGCCAAGAGTCCGATTGATGTCGCGTGTTGGGACCTCACGGGTAAAGCTTGGGGGGCGTCCGTCTCAGACATGCTGGGCGGTGTGCGGCAGACGGAATTTCCTCTCTATTTCGCCGTACCCTTCGATACGCCTGAAAACATGGTCGCCTACGTCAAAGCGCGCAGGGCCGAGGGCATCCACCGGTTTCAGTTGAAGATCGGCGGTGATCCGACCCTCGATGCCGTTCGGGCCCGAACCATCGTCGAGAACACCGGCGACGAAGACATTATCATTGGTGACGCGAATTGCGGTTGGCGGCTCAACGACGCCATTCGGGCGGCGCGCGGCATGGAAGACCTTCCCCGCTTCTACTTCGAACAACCCTGCCCCACCATGGAAGAGTGCATTGAAGTCCGTAAACACACCACGCTGCCGATGATTTACGATGAAGTCGTCAGCGATGCCGCCACGCTTCAACGCGCAGTACGCGAGGGTGGTGCGGGCGGCTTTAACCTGAAGGTTTCCAAGGTCGGTGGCCTCACGAAAGCAAAGCTGATGCGCGACCTCGGCCAAGAGCTGGGTCTACAAGTCACCGTCGAGGACACTTGGGGCGGCGATATCGTCTCCGCCACCTCCGCCCATGTCGCGGCGTCGACGAAGGCACGAGCGCTCTTGAGCGTCTCCTTCATGAACGATTGGAACAATGAGCATATCGCCGGCCACCAACCGCGCAGCCGAAATGGCTTCGGAAGCGCTCCAACCGGGCCCGGCCTTGGCATCGACGTTGACGAGGCGCTTCTCGGTGAGCCCCTATTTACGGCCAGCCTCTAACCGTCATTCCGCGCGCCCTACTTCCAGGGCGGCGCCTCGCCCCATTGGTCCCAATAGGTCGTATCACCGGTCGACATCCGGCTGGTCGGGCCAAACTTGCCGCGCGGATATCCGAGCGGAATGCAGCAATGAAACACCATGTCGTCCGGGATACCGAACATCGCATGGACGCGCTCCATGACTTCCGGGTGCAGCGTCGTCAGCACGCTGCCGATGCCGAGTGCCCGGGCCGATAGCAGCAAGTTCTGGACGCCGGGGAAGGTCGAGGCCGCGGCAACGCCGGAGGCCGATGAATAAGCGAGGATCACGGCGGGGGCATTCACCATCTCGTCCGCGAGCAATGCCGCCAAGTGATACTGCGAGCCCTCGGGAATGTCTTCCTTGCCCTTCCAGCCATAGGCATCCCGGCGCTTCGCCCACCAGGCCTCGTGATACAGCTTGCCGAATTTTTGGATGGCCTCGCGGTCGCGGATCACCAGATAGCGCGCGGGCTGCACGTTACCGCCGTTCGGCGCCTTCGAGGCCGCGTCGAGGATGACCTTCAACTGGGCGTCGGTGATCGGGCGATCAGGATCGAGCCGGCGCGTGGCGCGCTGGCTGAACATCGCTTCGCCGATCGGCATCGTCAATTCTGCGGGTGGGTCGAGGCGGACCATATCCATCGTGTCGTTCCTTTAGGTTTAAGCCTAGGGTTAGTTTCTTAGAAGCAAATCTATGTGCGGTCTCGCGTTAAGAAACCTCGATATATTTATTTCTCCGTTGGGCGGCGTAACATTACTGTCTTCACCGTCACGCACATTCAGAGGTCAGGACCCCATCATGCTGAAAATTTATCACTCCCCCGGCACCCGCGGATTTCGCGCCATCTGGATGTGCGAGGAACTTTCCGTCCCGTATGAGATCGTGCCGGTGAACTTTGCTGCCGAATACCGCGCCACGTCGGAATGGCGGGCCCTGAACCCGGTCGGCAAGGTGCCGGTCATGACCGACGGCGACATGACCATGTTCGAGTCCTGCGCCATGATGCAATACATCTTGGACCGCTATGGCGATGGACGGATGCAACCGACCACGGACGATTCGACCTACGCGCATTATCTGCAATGGTGTTGGTTCGCGGAAGCGACCTTCGCGCGCCCGCTCGGCGAGATCGTTAACCACCGTCGCAACTTCAATCCGGAGCTGGACGCCGTGGTGGCGGAAATGAAGGGCCGCGCGACCTCCTGCGTCGAAGCCCTCGACGTGGCGGTATCAAATCGAACGTATCTGCTGGGCGACACCATGAGCGCCGCCGATCTCAGCATCTGCTACGCCATGCGCGGCTACCGCCGCATGGTGACCGAGGATTTGCCTGCTAACGTGCAAGCATATTTCGACAAGGTGACAGCGCTGCCGTCCTACGCGCGCACGGTGCAAGCGGATGCGGAGACGGGGGAGCGGTTAAAAAGCTGAAGCGATTTTTATGGGGGTCGTTTGAACGCATTCATCCGAAAGGGTGCAAAATTATGGAATTAGATCATGCAGTGCTGTGGGTGAATGGTGCTTCAACGGAGGCAGCCATGCCAACCTCCTAAAACAGCTCAAATCATGGTATAAACACGCCAAACACTAACTCTTAGCTACTTCAGCCCCTTACGTTAAGTAATCTGTCTCCAACCCAGTTAAACCTTACGCGGCTCTGGCAGGTCGAGACCCACGCCTTCCAAATGCCCAAACAGCTCTTCGAGCTTCGCCACGTCCGCTTCCGGTAACGGCGGCCCAAGGATCGAGCCGATATTGGTTCGAATGTGCTCCTCAATGCCGCTGCCGAACAGGATAACGTCGGTGCCCGCTTCATGGCGGGCGTAGCGGTAAGCGGCGTCGATGATGCTTTTGGCACCACCGTCCTCGTGTATCAGGAAGCCGAGCGGGTTGTCGCTCTCACCGAGCCATTCCGGCACTTTTCCCTCCGCCACCAGCCCGGCATTGGTCTCTTCCAGGCGGCCCGGGATGCTGAAGATGCTGCGCACCACGAACATAATGACCGTGCCGATCCCGTGTTCCATCGTGCCAGGAAAGCAGTTTCGGCGCGCGACCTGGTGCATCATGTGAAAACCGAGCATGACGACTTCCCAGACCGGGTCTTGGGACGCTCGGATCAGCATTTCGCCCGCCGGGTCGTTTGGCGGTGTCTCGGTCAGGCCGAGATGGCGGAGCTTGCCCTTCTCCTTCTCGCGCAACAGCGCCGGAGCGTATTCGTCGCGGATACGGGCATAGAGGGCGGGCGGCACAGCGTGGAATTGGAAGACGTCGACGTAGTCCGTGTCGAGTTCGCGGAGCGAGTTCTCCAGGCTGGTGATCACGTCCGCAATCGGTATCAACGCCTCGCCCTTGCGAATCGACGCTTTGGTGGCGACGTGGATTTCATCGCGCGGCACGGATTTGATTGCCTGCCCCACGATCCCTTCCGTGCCGTAGACGGCGGCCGTGTCCAAATAGTTGACGCCGAGGTCCATGGCGACCCGCACGAGGTCGACGGAGTCCGCCGTCGAGAGACCGCGCGCTTGCCCAAGGCGGCTACCGCCGCCGCATCCCAAACCGGCGACGCTGACCCGTATACCGGTGTTTCCGAGCGTTGTATATTCCACGGTAACTCCTAATGAATGCGCGACATGTTTTCTTTCTAGCCGTTACCGTCAAATCGTAAAAGTCAGCAACAGCTCGACCTTATCGCCGCCATTACGGCACGGCAGGAAAATGCGCTCCATATCGATGAAATTTTTCTCATACGTTATGAGCGGCGGGCCGAAATGGTAGTTCATGACATGGTTCTCGGTCACATCGATCATATTTCCAGGCGTCGCAGCGTTATTGTAGTAGGGGAACGCCTCATCCATCCAAAACCCGGTTCAATTCCGGCCATGATAGGCGATCATAACTTCTCCGATCAGGCGGAACTTAAACCGATAAGGGTCGTGTAATACGTCGACTAGGATAATACCCGGAAGCAATCTTGGGATTTTTGTGGGATCGATATCGCTGCGATTCGGCAAAATTTCGCCACGGAAAAGCGAGCGCCAATACTCAACGATTTCGTACATTTCCGGCGAAGCAGACTCTGGAAGCGCACCTTTCCGCGCGTCCAACCGCAATTCAATTGCCTCCATATCCCCTCTACGCCCCCGTCTCTCAATGTCGACTTTAAAGACAAACACGTCGAATAGACACTTAGCCGCGGTGCTGCTGTATTCTAAGTCATGGGAATTCGGGATTTGATCCGTGACGTAAACATAGACCCGTAATCGCAATCATTCATCTATCTCGAATTTGTAGGACCTATTTCAGTTGCTTCTGCGAAGGTGCGAATTCCAATTTGCAACTTCGCCGCACGAATCTCATCTAGCTATGTGCCGCAAGAAATGCGTCGATTGCCGCACTGGCGGCCAGCGCATCCGCGCCCTCCTTCCAACGCTCAATCAGCGTCGCATGCGGGGCGAGTTCCGCCACTCTGCGCGACGTCGCTTCGGGGTGATAGACGTCCTCGCCCATCAGTACCAAAAGGGGGATTTGGCACCTGGCAACAACGTCCTCGGACACGTTGAACAGAAAATCCCCGCCGAACATGGTCGAGCGGAACTTGGCCCATTCGTCTTCACCGACGGACGGATGCGCCGGTCTCACGCCCGCCGACCAGGAGTCGAACAGTTCGAAAAACGTCTCGCGGTTGTCGTCATAGCCGATTGTTTGCAGCATCACGGCGGAGGCGAGACGCTCGGGTACGGCCTCGGCCAATCCCATGATGAACGACCCGCCGATACACATCCCCGCCGCATGAAACCGCTCAACGCCGAGATGGTCGAGCAAGGCAATTTGGTCGGCGGTATAGTCCCGCCAGCCGTCCCCACCCGTGATAGGTGCTGTCGATTGCCCCGCATTGCGCTGATCCATGGCGATGACCTGATAGTTCGACGCCAACCGCTCGACGGCGTTGTAGGAGACACCGCCCCAAATTGGGATGGAGGATTGCAGACCGCCCGGCGCCAGTGCCAAGACCGGAGGTCCGTCGCCGTGGATTTCGTAATAAATGCGGGTGTCGTCGCGTTCGAAAAACGGCACTTTGGGTTCTCCTCAATCGGTCATGTGATCGCGCGGATTCCAATAACAAGATAGCCAGGTCAAACCGGGAGAGAAGGCGATATTTTCTTCAAGCGGACCATCTGCAAACAATCCGAGACATTTTGTCTATATTGTGATATAGATACCCCTTATTCTTTGACAGGTGAAGCTATCTACGTGCGGTTCGACAAACCCAGCGCCCACAGACGGCCGAAAGAGGGGTATTGTAATACTGTGCATGGGGTTTTTCCGCGATTTCTAATATTGCGCCCCCGCACGAGGGCTCATCCTTCGACAAGCTCTGGATGACGAACTGCGGCACTGCTCGTGTCCCTGCTCGCTCTGCCGGCGTCCGGGATACGATTCCCTACTTGAACGCGTAAATCGGGCTGCTCCAAGCTTGGAAGCCGTCCTCCGTGGTCACGCATACCCAAAGCGGGTTATCGCCCGTGCCATTTAGTGGAATTTCCAACTCGGTGGTGATCGTGCGGTGCGGGTTTTCTTCCGGCAGGCGGAAGACACGGATTTTTCGCTCCAGGCCACCCGCGTCCATGGTCACGTCCTCCATGCCGATATCGGAGAGCGGGACCGTCATCACGCCGAGATTGGTGGAGACGTCGATGGTGGCGCCATCGCTCTTCTCCAGCCAGGCATCGAAGCCGCCGAAATTACCGGTGGTGATGGCGTCGAAGACGACCGTGTCGCCGTTGTACTGCTCCAGCTTGCGCTCATGGTTCCAGGCGTTGATTTTCTCCATCCGCTGGATTTGCGCTCCGCCGAAACCGACCCGCCCCTTCCAGTTGGTCTCGCGCCCCCGGCCGCGGTACTCGGCCCCACTCCAGACGACGCGGATACGCTCACCGAGATCACTTTCTTCGAACCCA
>CAXAGK010000250.1:0-6188 GCA_963968305.1 uncultured Rickettsiales bacterium
AGAATCCGGGCTTCCTCGATTACCGCATCCCCGTGGCATCCGACTTGCCGATGATCGAGGCGGTGATGGTAGAAGTCGCGAACCCGACACACCCTTTCGGTGTCCGGGGTGTCGGCGAGGTGCCGATCATTCCGCCGATGGCTGCCGTTGCGAACGCGATTGAAGATGCGATCGGTGTGCGGATGAAGGACCTGCCGATGTCGCCGCCGAAAATCCGCGCCGCCATCGACGCAGCGGATTGAGGGACGAATGGCGAACGTTATCCTGAACCGGGAAATTGCCCGTCAATTCACCGGTGGTGAGACGGAGATTAAGGTCCTATCCGACAATATCCGAGCCGTCATCCGGGAACTCGACGAACGGTTTCCCGGTGTCGGCGCGGTCCTGCGCCATGATATGGCGGTCGCAATTGATGGGAATATTTATCAGGACGTATTGTTGGAAGCGGTCGGCCCCGATAGCGAGGTTGCGTTTATTCCAGCCATCGAGGGCGGCTAGCCGACACGATCCGCCTTAACGCCATCTGAACGGAGAGAGCCCATGAAAATCGGCGTGATATTTCCCGCATCCGATAAAGGAATGCGTGTCCAGGAACTGGCCTCCGAATTGGAAGCGCGTGGCTTTGAATCGCTTTTCATTCCCGAACATACGCACATTCCGGTGAATACCGAGAAGACGTTCCGGGGCGGCACCGAGCGGATGCCGAAAAGCTACGCGGAGATGATGGACCCGTTCACTGCCTGCATGGCGGCGGCAGCGGTGACCAAACGGCTGACGGTCGGCACCGGAATTTGCCTTGTTCCACAGCATGATCCGATTGTGCTCGCAAAAACCATCGCCACGCTGGATGTGCTGTCCGAAGGTCGTTTCATCTTGGGTATGGGCGGCGGTTGGAATGTTGGCGAGATGAACAATCACGGCGTCGTCTATGAGACCCGCTTTGCGCAGTTGCGGGAACACGTGCTGGCGATGAAGGCGCTGTGGACCGAAGAGGACTCCGAATACCACGGCGAGTATGTCGATTTTAGTCCCGTCTGGTGCTACCCAAAACCGATGCAGAAGCCGCACCCGCCATTGCTGCTGGGCGGAGAGACGGATCATACGTTGCGCCGTGTCGTCGAGTATTGCGATGGTTGGTTCCCGCGTCCCTCGCATGGGTTTGATCCAGAGAAAGACATGGCGCGCTTGCATCGCATTGCTGGAGAAGCCGGGCGCGACCCGGCGACACTCTCCGTCACGGTGTTTCGATTGCCCCATGAGAAAGACGAGATCGCGCGTTATGAAGCCGCGGGAATCGAGCGCGGTCTGCTGCAGTTCCCCGGATTAAAGCGAGATGAAATTTTACAAAGCTTGGATACTTTCGCGCCGCTGCTCGGCTGACCGGGCGGACTTGCGCATCACAATTGTTAAGGAGAAAAAGCCATGAAGTCTGCTGTCATCACGGAAAATGGGCTGGAGATAAAGGACGTACCGCAACCGGAAGCGAAGGCGGGAGAAGTTCTGATCAAAGTCGCGGCCGCGGGGCTTAATCGCGCCGATCTGTTGGCGCTGCAGGGCGCACGCGGGTTTGCGGGCGGCGGTATCGGCGGCCGTGAATGGTCGGGCGAAGTCGCGGCGTTAGGCGATGGCGTCACCGGGCTGGCGGTCGGCGACCGGGTGATGTGCACCGGTGGCGGTGCATATGCGGAGTATGCGGTGACGGTTGCGGGCCGGGCCTGGAAAGTCCCCGGCAACAACATGAGCTTGGAGCAAGCGGCGACGCTTCCGGTCTCCCTGCAGACTATGCACAACGCCATCGTGACCGCGGGCCGGTTGGAGAAAGGCGATAGCGTGTTGATTCAAGGTGCGAGTTCCGGTGTCGGCATTCTTGGAATGCAGATCGCCAAGACGATGGGAGCGGGTCTTGTCATCGGCACTTCGACCCATGAGGGCCGTCGTGCCAAGCTGACCGAATACGGTGCGGACATGGCGCTCGATTCGAAAAGCCCAGATTGGGCCGACAAAGTATTAGAGGCGACCAACGGCAAAGGTGTGGACTTGATCGTCGATCAAGTTTCGGGCGGTGTGATGAATGACAATCTGAAGGCTACCCGTATTCTTGGTCGGATTGTGAATGTCGGCCGTCTCGGCGGGTTCAAGGGCGAGCTCGACTTTGATCTGCACGCAGCCCGGCGCATCGATTATATCGGTGTCACCTTCCGTACCCGCAGCGAGGAAGAAGTCGCCGAGATCATCCGTCTGATGAAAGCCGATCTCTGGGGTGCCCTCGAGGCGGGTGATCTGTCCATCCCCATCGATAAGGCCTTCCCGCTGGAGGAGGCTGTAGAGGCGCATCAATACATGAAAGATAATCAGCATTTTGGAAAGATATTGCTGACGGCCTAGGTGTGGACGTGACGGACCGGGACACGCTCAACGATCTACTGTGCCGGTTCTTTTGGTCCTTCGATGAGAAGGACTGGAAGACGATGCGGTCGTGTCTCGCCAATACCATTTGGACGGATTATTCCTCTTTCCGCGCCGTGCCGCCGGGTAAGATTTCCGGCGACCGTTACGTGGCGCAAAGAGAGGCGGCGCTTTCTGCGCTCGACATGCAGCATAATTTTCTGAACTTGCGGGTGGAGATCGACGATGCCACTGCGCGCGGTTGGTGCAACTACATCATCCATCGTTTCCATCCGGATTTCGACGGATGGAATGATGCGTTCTTACATTCTTACGGACGCTATGAATTCGGCTTTCTGCAAGTCGACGATGAGTGGCGGATATCGGCAATCCGCCAGATATTGTTGCGAAACCACGGTGATCCAGAAATCCACGGCGCCACCCGACAAGTCGATAATACCCGGAACGTTTGAGATTGGGTAGCAGGGCCTTACCCCAGCCGTTCGTAAAGTGTGCGGATCACTTTTAATCGGGCGAGGCGTTTGCTTTTAGCCTCGACCAAGGCCCACGGGCAATCCTTGGTGCTTGTCCGCAACACCATTTCGTCGACCGCGCATTCGTAATCGTCCCACTTCTCGCGGTTGCGCCAATCTTCGTCCGTCAGCTTCCAGCTTTTGAATGGAATGTTTCCACGTTTCTCAAACTGCGCCGCCTGTTCATCCTTGTCGATATGCAGCCAGAATTTCAACAACAGGACTCCGTGAGCTGTTCCTCGAACCCGTTGATCTCGTCAAAGGAGCGTTCATACTGGTCGTTCGATATAAAATTCTCCACATATTCGACCAAAACTTGGCCGTACCAACTGCGGTCGAATATTGTGAAACGTCCGACCCGCGCAAGATGACGCCAGAACCGCCAGAAAAAATGGTGCGCGCGTTCCTCGTCTGTCGGTGCTGAGATCGGAATGACGCGGTAATCGCGTGCGTCGAGGGTTGTCGTCATGCGCCGGATGGCACCACCCTCTCCGGCGGCGTCCCATCCTTCGAAAACCAGAACGGTCGAGAGCGCCTCCGATCGGGCGTGGCGATATAGGCCGTGGAGCCGTGTCCGCAGCGCCTTCAATTCGATACCATAGTGTTTGCGGGATATCGTTGGCGACATATCCAGTTGCGTTAGAACCTTGGGTGCTGCCGTATTCGTCCGTGCCCTGCAGCGCGAAGGTGTGCGTTTTTTGTCGGTCTTGATCCGTTCTTCGATGGCGTCGGCCAACGTGGTGAGGACGGCATGGGCGCGGAAAAAAAAGGGGGGGGGGAGCGGCTTCGACGATATGCCACGGCGTCTCTGGTGTGTCAGTTCGGGTGATGAGTTGTTTGGCTGTATCGATAAACCGGTCGTAGCGTTCCCAGTTCTTCCAATCCTGCGCGGTGATCCGCCAATGCTGATGCGGATCTTTCTCCAATTTCTTGAGACGCTTCTTTTGCGCTTTCCGGTCCAAATGCATCCAGAACTTGAGGATCAATGCGCCGTCATCCGCCAGCGTCCGCTCGAAGGTGATCGCCTGTTCGATGGAGGCATTGAAAGCCTTCTTGCTCATGCGACGATAAACCCGATCGACTAAAGGTGTCGTATACCAGGCGCTTAGATACAAACCGATTTAGCCCTGGGACGGCAGGTCGCGCCAATAGCGCCAGAACCGTGGTCGTTCCGCTTCCTCGTCGGACGGCGGTCCATAAGCACGGGTGACAATCCAGCGGGGGTCCATCCACTCGTTGAGCAATTGGACCGATTCACTTTTGCCGGCACCGTCTACTCCGGCGAACAGTACGATGACTGGAAAATCTGCGGCGCGCAGAGATTGCTGCAATCGGGCCATGCGCAGGCGCAGGTCTGGCGCCAATTCGTTGAACGCTTGCTTCGATATTTTTTGTCCGCGCTCCGCCGCTTCGAACATGGAACCCTCCCCAACGCTTGGGATCGATTATGACACCCTGGCGGCGACCCGTCCGACCCGCTTGATGGTTTCCAGCATCTCCGCCTGCTTGAGGCCGATCCAGCTCATCCGCAGAATAAAAGTATCGATTCCGAGCTCGTCGCGATAGCGCTGAAACTCGTCCGCGGCCTCCGCCTCGTCGCCGACGATGAAGCGGTCCGTCATAAAATCGTCGAAGGAGTCGGCGAAGCTCCGGCTTTTCTCTCCGCTGCCTGCTGCCCCCCAGGACGCATAGGCTTTGTACTTGTCGAGCAAGGCGGGGCGGCAAACCTCAAGTGCTTGTGCTCGGGTATCTCGGATACAGCACTCGCGGGTGATAGGCATGCTGTCCGGCATCGGCAATCTGGCCTCGGCGCGTGCCGTGCGGAACATCTCGACGCATTTTTTGACGCGACCGAAACTGTCCGTGGGGGCCGCCATCCAGGCGTCGCCGAGCCGGGCGGCCCGCGCGACCGCCGCTGGAACCTGGCCGCCAAGCCAAATCGGCGGGCCGCCGGAGCGCTTCGGCTTCAGACTGATACCAAGATTGTCGATCTTGAAATACTTTCCGTCGTGGTTGACGCGATCTTCGGTCCAAAGTCGCCGGATTACGTCGATGCCTTCCTCGAGCCGCCCGACCCGCTGATTGAACGGCACGCCGAGGGTCTCGAATTCTTCCTTTCGATAACCCATACCGACGCCAAGAATAAAATTCCCTTCGGTGATCCAATCGAGCGTCGCGGCTTCTTCCGCCACGACCGCCGGATTGAGCATGGAGAGCAAGACGACGGCGGTGCCGAATGTCATGCCTTCACCCTCAGCCGCCAGCCGCGAGAGCAGCGGCATGACCTGCATCATTTGCATGGGCGCGACCAAATAGTGTTGGCCCATCCAGACAGACGAAAAGCCGTTGTCGCGGGCGACCCGGACCTGTTCCAGCATGTTGTCCATCTCAGACGAGATGTTTGCGCCCTCCGGCCATTGGGTTGAAATATAGAGTCCAAATTTCATTGCAGCGCTTCCTTATTTAAACGGGACGTGTTTTGACTCGATATAGTCCCCACCCTATGGTCGATCTACAACCTAAACCCCGACACATTGGGAGGACGCCTTATGGGCAAGAAGTTTCATCTTATTAGTTCTGTAACTTGACCCTGGGTCCAGCGCGCCGTGATCGTGCTGCGTACCAAGGAAGTAGACTTCGATGTTACCTACATTAATCTTCGCGAAAAGCCGGATTGGTTCCTGAAAATATCGCCGCACGGCAAGGTGCCGGTGTTGAACGTGGACGATGACGTGCTGTTTGAATCGAACGCCATCGCCGAATTCCTCGAGGAAGTGGTCGCGCCGCACTTGCATCCGGAAGATCCGATCAAGCGAGCGCGTAACCGGGCATGGACCGATTTCGTGCCGGACTTCTCTAAAGGCCTGAGTGCCGCCTATCGCCGCGAGACAGTGGCCGAGATGGAAGCGGGCCGACCGGATGCCGAGAAAGCTCTCGGAAAGCTGGAAGACGCGATCAAGGCCGAACGCGGTAATGACGGTCCGTATTTCAACGGCGATACGCTGTGTCTGGTGGATGCGGCTTATGCGCCGTTCTTCCAACGTTTCATGATCGCCGAAGAGCAGCTCAATACCGGTCTACTCGACGGCTTCCCGTTGGTGAAAGCGTGGTGCAAAGCCTTGCTTGCCTCGGAATTGGTAACGGGATCGGTTGCGGAAAGTTTCGTGCCCGAGTTCAAAGCATCGATGAAGCGTTACGGTTACCACATCGGCAATTTGTTCGAGCAGGAAGCCGTCGCGGCTGAGTAGTATTTGTTTTAAGCCTCCTCAC
>CAXAGK010000251.1:0-6172 GCA_963968305.1 uncultured Rickettsiales bacterium
GTATAAATCCACCCCGTACATCTCCCGCCTCCGGCATTCCGATATGCTAGAGACATAGACGTGGTCGGCTTTTAAACCGACACGGCAGAACAATTCCCACCGCTAATGTGGCCGAGTTTTGCACCGTTAATTACAGCGAGCGGTGCTGCTTCAAAATCCGGCAAGCTCGGCGTTCGGAGACACTGAACTTGCGCCGCACCAAGTCGATGCAGTTACGTCGCCGTGCGGGGCTTAGAAGTTTCCCTTGGCAGCTTCACCCAGAACGGGTTTATCCAGTGTGAGATCGGAAACGGCTCTACGAAGTCGTTCATTCTCCTTCTGCAACCGTTTCAACTCTTTGAGTTGATCCGTATCTAAGAGCCGCCATTCGCGATCAAACCGCGCTCTCGCACCTTGGCGCGCATATAGGCGTCGAGGCCGCCTGCCATGAGAATTTCATATGGCGGCGTGCCCTCTTCCCAGGCCTCTGCCCGCATGGAACCTCCGATATCGAGGTTCGTGACGGTCCCGCTGACGATGTCGACCTTGAGGCGCTGTCCCTCCTCCACGAAATCCGTGATGCCGGGTGCCACCAGCGTCGGCAACCCTGTATTAACCGCATTGCGGAGATGAATTCTCGAGACCGATTCAGCCAAGACGACGGAGATCCCCAAAGCCTTCAAAGACTGTGAGCCGTTGCGGCTCGACCCACACCCGAAGTTTATCCCCGCGACGATAATATCACCGGGTTCGGCTTCGTTTTCGGCCCATCCGGGACGATTGGCTTCCATACAAAACTTGGCGGCTTCCGCTATTGAGAGGTCGGGATTCGCCAGCACACGATGTCCCGGCATCATGAAGTCCGTGCTGATACGATCGCCGAACTTCCAGACCCGGCCGGTTCTAACGGTATCCATGACTGACTCCCTTAAAGATAATCGCGAGGATCGACGATCTCGCCGGCGAGCGCCGAGGCCGCGACTGTCGCCGGGCTCGCGAGCCAGACATGCGACAGCGGGCTCCCCATGCGGCCGGTGAAATTGCGGTTGCTGCTAGAAATGCATGTTTCGCCGTCACCGAGAATGCCGAGGTGACCGCCGTAGCAAGGCCCGCAGGTGGAATGCTCGATGAGCGCACCCGCGTTGAACAGAGTCTCGAGATAGCCGGCCTTCAAAGCTTCGCCGAAGACGGCCTGAGAGGACGGACTGACGAGCATCCGAACGTCAGGATGAATTTGCTTGCCTTCCACGATCTTGGCGGCGACCTCCAGGTCTTCCAACCGCGCGTTCGTACATGAACCGAGGAACGCCTGGTCGATTTTGACTTTCTCACCACGCACGCTCTCAACCGGCACGCCGTTTCCGGGATCTCCCGGTCGCGCGACCATCGGTGTGAGATCGCTCAGGTCGAATTCGTACTCTGCCGAATAATGCGCGTCGGAATCGGACGCCACATGCTGATAAGGACGATCAACCCGGCCTTCCAGAAAGGCATCGGTCTTGTCGTCGCCCTCGAAGAGGGCGAATTTAGCTCCGACTTCGACACCCATGTTGGAGATCGTCCACCGTTGCGCCATGGTCATCTGGCTGGCCACGGGCCCCGTATACTCGACCGATTTGTACAGGCCGAAATCGGTACCCAGTTCGCTCGCCACCTTGAGGATTACGTCCTTACCGACGCACCAGCTCGGCAGCGTTCCGCTCAGGACGACTCGGACCGACTCTGGCACCCGGAACCACAGTTCGCCGAAGGCCAGGACGTGGACCGCGTCCAGGTTCGCATTCGTGACACAGGCATTGAACACGCCGCCCGCAGTGGAATGGGAATCGCACTGCGCGATCAGCTCGCCCGGCGCGTACATGCCGTTCTCGGCGAAGACTTGATGCAGGATGCCCCCGCGGCCGTACTCGAAGAAGTGGGTAATGCCGTACTTCTTGATCAGACGACGAACTTCCTTGACCTTGTTCGCAGCGGCGATCGTAGGCGGCGGCGCTTGGTGATCATCCACCATGAATACCTTGTCCCTGTCCCAGACACGATCGACGCCTAGCGCTTCTAGTTCACCCAACCTGTGGCCGCTCGTCGCGTCAACCTTGCACCAAATGTACTGGCCTGGTTTTACCGAGTCCGCGCCAGCATGGTTGGCCAGGATCTTCTCGGCGATCGTCATACCCATATTGTCCTCCTATGCGTTCTCGATGGCATACCGTTTTTCCAGTTCGTAAATCTCCGGGAGGCCCAACAAGCTGGTTGTCGTATTGAACCGCTCGTTGTCGCGCGGTTCGCCGATCCCGTCGCCGTTCTTCAGGGCGATCAGGGCCTGACGCACGGCGGCGTAGGACAGCGCGTGCCCGCCGCCGGTAATCATGATCTTGAAGCCGCGCTCCGCAATTTCAGGCGTCGGCGATAGCTGACCGTTGTAGAGACAGGGAATCTCCTGCTCGACGAGCCGAGTCGTATAGGTGTCGAGATCGTCCAGCGTCTTGATACCATCGACGAATACAAGGTCCGCCCCCGCCCCGCGATAGGCCTCGGCCCGGCGAATCGCGTCATCCCATCCGTTCGGTGCGACGGCATCCGTTCGCGCGATAATCACCATGTCCGGATCGCTGCGGGCATCGAGCGCCGCGCGAATCTTTTGAACATGCTCGGTCATCGGGACGCATTCCTTGCCCTCGAAGAAGCCACAGCGCTTTGGAAAGACCTGATCTTCAAGGTGCATCGCCGCCGCCCCAGCACTCTCGTATTCCCGCACCGTTCGCTGTGCGTTGATGGCGTTCCCGTACCCGGTATCCGCATCGGCGATGACCGGTACATCGACGGCATTCGCAATGTAGCCGAGATTAGAGACCATCTCAGCCATGCTGGTCAATCCGACATCTGGCAATCCGATTTGGGCGGATGTGCCGTGTCCGGTCATATAGACGGCGCGAGCACCTTGGCCGGCCGCTATCAGGGCGGTAAACCCGTCATAAACAAAGGGAGCGACGACCAAGCCCTCGCTCATCGCCGCACGCAGCGTGCTTCTGGAACCGCTCATCTGACATCTCCCGATTTCCAGTCGTAGCGCCGTTCTAGCTCGTAGACCTCTGGCACGCCGAGAAGATCATTCACGGTCTCGCCCTCGCCGGGGGGACCGAATTGCGCCACGGTCTGCCGGGTGGTTCCGCTCGCATTCAGTTCCTGCATCGCGGCGGTCGCGCTGTTAAACACCGCTGCCAGCGAGAAACCAGCGAGGATCTGAATCTTGAAGCCCATGCGCTCCGCTTCCTCAGCCGTCACCAAGCCGCCGTTGTACAGACAGGGAATACCCTTCTGCGCCAACTCCTTGCTGTAGATAACGAGATCGTCGAGCGTGCGGATGCCATCAACGAAGATCAGATCGGCGCCTGACTCTCGATAGGCGCGGGCGCGGGCTAGCGCATCTTCCCAGCCGTTCGGCGCCAGGGCATCGGTCCGGGCGATGATCACCGTGTCGGTGTCGCGCCTTGCATCCAGCGCGGCTTTCACCTTCTGGACATGCTCTTCCAGCGCGATGACCTCCTTGCCCTCCATGAATCCGCACTTCTTCGGGAAGACCTGATCTTCGATGTGGAGTCCGGCGACACCGGCCCGTTCATATTCGCGTATGGTGCGGCGGACGTTGATGATATTTCCATAACCCGTGTCGGCATCCGCGACCACCGGCAGAGGGGTCGCCCGGCAGATATGCCGCAGGTTCTGCACCATCTCGGTCTGCGTGATCAGTCCGACATCCGGGTAACCGTAGCGTGCCGCCGTTCCGAATCCGGTCACATATACTGCTTCGAAACCAGTGCTTTCGACCGCCTTTGCGAACAGGGCATTGTATACACCGGGCGCCAGGATCATTCCCTTCTCTAGCAATTGCCGCAGCTGTTTCGCCGAACTCATTTCCATCCTCCCTATATAGGTCTCTCTTAAACAAACTATATCGTCAGGAAACAATGGTAGTCCGAGCGAAGTGACCTCGACACGCCGAGCCGATTTGCGAAAGATTGAACAAGGTTTGCGGGTATATAATTCCCTAGCCTAAGGAAAGTGCCTCGTGGACACGGATGGGTGACGCCTTAATGTCCAGCTCGACCGATAAGATTTTAGAAACGTACGAACGTGACGGCTTCATCTTTCCCATCGACATCGTCGGCGAAGCGGAAGCCGGCGAACTTCGGGCGGACCAGGCGGCGAGCTGCCCCTGGCTGCTTTGAGTTGCGCTACCCTAATTTGGTGAGCGAACTGCAAACGCGCCCAGCTATGGACAAATTTCTTCTGCTGAACGATGTTGTGTTCATTGTGACGTCACAGGCTGAAAATTTCGAGACCCGCGAGAGGGCGCCAGCAAACTTCGAGTTCGACAATAGCTTTGCTCGCGAACTCGAAGGCTGCTACGTCCCTTGGGATGCTGAAAAGGTTTCCGAGCCCCGCTTGCTAATGTTCAACTGTGAACTGGCCGCTGAGCTTGGCCTGGATGGTGCTGCGTTAGAGACCCCTCTAGGTGCTGAGATATTTTCCGGTAACAGTATACCAAATGGAGCAAAACCGCTGGCCCAGGCCTATGCTGGTCATCAGTTTGGCGGTTTTTCGCCGCAGCTAGGCGACGGTCGCGCCTTGCTGTTGGGTGAAATTGTGGATACCCACGGAAAGCGTCACGATATCCAGCTAAAGGGTTCAGGACGCACGCCTTTTTCGCGTGGCGGTGATGGCAAGGCTGCGCTTGGACCAGTGCTGCGCGAATACCTTATCGGTGAAGCAATGCATGCGCTTGGTGTACCAACGACGCGGGCCCTTGCCGCTGTCACCACAGGAGATCAGGTTATTCGAGAGACTGCACTGCCGGGAGCCGTACTCACGCGGATTGCAGCCAGTCACTTGCGCGTTGGCACATTTCAATTCTTTGCTGCACGCGGAGAGACGGAAATTGTCCGCCAGCTTGCCGATTACGCTATCGCACGCCACTACCCAGCGGCGCGCGAGGCGGATAACCCCTACTTAGCATTTTTTATTTCGGTTGCACGGGCGCAGGCTTTGTTGGTTGCTGAGTGGATGAGCATCGGCTTCATCCATGGTGTTATGAACACGGATAATACCACAATTTCTGGTGAGACGATTGACTATGGCCCATGTGCCTTCATGGACGTCTACGATCCAGACACGGTTTTCAGTTCCATAGACCTGCAGGGACGCTACGCCTATGCCAATCAACCGTCTATCCTGACCTGGAACCTGGCTCGATTGGCGGAAACCTTGATCGCGCTGGTTGATCCGAATAAGGATCGGGCGGTCGAATTGCTTACCGATGGCGCCAGCAAGGTTTCTAGCCTGTTTGTCGACGCTTGGCTGGCGCGCATGCGCGTCAAGATAGGTCTTAACTCTCAAGAAGATAACGACATCGAATTAATCAACCGCCTCCTTGATGCGATGCATCAGGGCAAGGCGGATTTTACGCTAACGTTTCGGCGCCTGTCAGACGTCCTGCGCGGAAACGGTATGTCGGTGCGCGCACTATTCGAAGACCCGGCAGTATTCGATGCGTGGGAGAGTGATTGGCGGGTCCGGTTGGGTCGGGAGAAAGTCTCCGCCAGGGATTGCGCAGGCTCAATGGATCAGGTGAACCCCATCTACATTCCTCGTAACCATAAGGTAGAAGAGGCTTTGGCCGCCGCCGTCAACCAAGGCAATATATCAGAGTTCGAGGATATGCTGTCGGTCGTCTCGAAACCGTTTGACGAGGTTGGCGGACTCGAGGGTTACGCGGAGCCGGGGGGCAAAACGGCAGTTCCTTATCAGACCTTTTGCGGTACATGATCGTTGAATTTTTTGCCATAATTACACTTGATTTTTAAAAGAAACGGCATGGTGAATTAAAATGCGCGCATAACTATTATATTGGTTGGTTAACTAGTTTTATCAGTTATGTGCGTTGTTTGTTCCAGTCTCCGTCAATCAAATGATGGCGTTGTTTAAAATATCCGCGATGCTGTTTCATCGATTATGAATTCGTTATCAGACCCTGGGTTAGGCAAGCTTCTAATATAGAGGGGGCAATGTCAGAGCAAAACGGCTTGAGGCAGACAAAGCCGTTTTGCTCTGACATTGCCCTTGCGCGTCTTGCGTCGAATCTCTTTGACCGTGCGATCAGCTGCATCGGCATGGCGTTAGGACGAATGTCTCATTC
>CAXAGK010000252.1:0-6169 GCA_963968305.1 uncultured Rickettsiales bacterium
TTCGAATATGTTCAACATGTCTGAGCTCCCATCGAGCAAGGATTCTAATGCTTGCTTGGAAGATGAGCGCTAATACGTGTCGCTACAACGAAGAATTTTTATGATTTCGGATTAGGAAAATTATGCCGAAATGGCCTTGCCATCTCACGTCATTCCGGGGCCTGCAAAGCAGGAACCCGGAATTATGGCCTGAGGCCAGCCAAACGGAAAACCGCGCTTGGGTAATGCTAAGGCCCTAATTCCGGATCGGCCCCATGGGCCGTCCGGAATGACGCTAATGGGTGGATGAAAGGCGACTCTAATTAATCGACGTCCTTACCGCGTGGCGTCCAGTTTTGCTGGGCCCGCAGTTCCAAACGAGCGATTTGCTGGCGATGCACCTCGTCCGGGCCGTCGGCGAAGCGGAGCGCGCGTGCCCGGGCCCACATATAGGCGAGTGGGAACTCCTGGCTCATGGCGCCGCCACCGTGCAGCTGCATGGCATTGTCGATGATGTTGAGCGCCATGTTCGGGGCCGCGACCTTAATCATTGCGATCTCTTGGCGTGCGGCCTTGTTGCCGACCGTGTCCATCATGTACGCGGCCTTCAACACCAACAGGCGATGCATCTCGATATCGATGCGCGCTTGTGCAATCCGCTCTTGGGTGACGCCGCGTTCTGCCAGGGTCTTGCCCCAGGTTGTGCGCTGGGTCGCCCGCTTACACATCAGCTCGAGGGCGCGTTCGGCAACACCGATCAAGCGCATGCAGTGATGAATACGTCCCGGTCCGAGGCGGCCTTGGGCAATCTCGAAGCCACGACCTTCGCCAAGCAGCATATTTGAGACAGGGACGCGCACGTCCTTGAACTCGACCTCGCCGTGGCCGTGTGGGGCATCGTCGTAACCCATTACGGTCAGCATCCGATGCACCTTGATACCGGGCGTGTCGGTCGGGACCAGGATCATCGATTGCTGCTTATAGGACTCCGCTTTCGGATCATTCTTTGCCATGAAGATGATGATTTTACAGCGGGGATCGCCGATGCCTGACGTCCACCATTTGCGGCCGTTGAGGACATATTCGTCGCCGTCGCGCTCGATCCGCGATTCGATATTCATCGCATCGGAAGACGCCACGGCGGGCTCGGTCATCGCGAAGGCGGAGCGAATTTCGCCGTTCAACAACGGCTCCAGCCACTGCTTCTTGTGCTCTTCGGTGCCGTAGCGCTCGATCGTCTCCATATTGCCGGTATCGGGGGCGGAGCAGTTGAAGACCTCGCCCGCGAAATGGACCTTGCCCATGATTTCGCAGAGCGGCGTATATTCCATATTGGTGAGACCAGCGCCGCGTTCGCTCTCCGGCAGGAACATGTTCCAGAGCCCGGCGGCCCTCGCCTTGACCTTTAGCTCTTCCAGGATCGGTGGAGTTTCCCAACGGGACTCGCCTTCATTGAGCTGTTCGTAATAGAGGTCCTCGTTCGGATAAATGTTGGCATCCATGAACTCCTCGACTTCGCGTCGAAGTTTCATGGTGCGTTCCGAATATTCGAAATCCATATTTCTTTCTCCCAAGGCCGTTCGTATCGACCGTTGTTGAATTCCTCGCAGCGTGTCCCTGCATGCCACCGTGAGCGTGACGTATTTGACAGAACTTGCCCGGCATTGCCAAATCCCGGTCCCTTAAGGTCGCTCGCACAGCAAAGGCCTGCGGCGACCGAGATACCATTTAGCACTGGGAGGCGAATTGGGAATGGACGAACGGGCATCGAATCAACCGGTCATCGATCCGGAGGAGATTCTGGCGGGAATCAAGACTTGGGTGGATATCGAAACGCCGAGCCATGAGGGCGAAGAGGTCAACAAACTGGTCGATTTGGTTGAGAAATCCATCCAAGCGTTGGGGGCTGAAATCGTCCGCGTGCCGGGCCGCGGTGGCTACGGCGATATCCTGAAAGCCAAGACCAGCTGGGGCCATCCGGGAGAAGAGCCCGGCATCCTGGTACTCTCCCACCTCGATACCGTCCATCCCATGGGTCTGATCGATGAAGTCCTGCCGTGGAAGCGCGAGGACGATCATGTCCAGGGTCCCGGCATCTACGACATGAAGGCGGGGGCGCATATGGCCTATTACGCCTATCAGCATCTGGTGCGGCAGGGAAAGACAACGAAGCTTCCCATTACATTCCTTTATATTCCGGAAGAGGAAGTCGGCAGCCCGACCTCTCAAGCGATGATCGAGGACGAGGCGAAGAAACATAAATACGTGTTGGTGACGGAACCGGCGCGGGACGGCAATAAATGTGTGACTGAGCGCAAAGGCGCTGCCCGATTCGATATCCGCACCATCGGCCGGCAATCCCATAGCGGGTTGCGCCATCAGGACGGTCGCAGCGCGATCCTGGAGATGGCACGCCAGATCGTCGATATCGAGGCGATGACGAATTACGATATAGGCATCACGACAAATGTCGGTGAGGTTCAAGGTGGCACCGGCATCAACGTGGTGCCGGGGGAATGCATCATCGGCGTCGATCTTCGTATGCCGACGCCGGAATTGGCTGAAGAGTACGTGAACAAAATTCTGAACCTGAAGCCGTATAATCCGGATGTGACGCTGGAGATCTCCGGTGGGCTCAACCGGCCGCCATACAAGAAGGACGAGGGCATCACCGCCCTCTTCGAACATGCGCGGGGGTTGGCAGCGGAGATCGGATTCGACTTGCAGGATACTGCGACTGGCGGCGGCAGCGACGGCAACTTTACCGCCGCTCTCGGTATTCCAACGTTGGATGGGCTCGGTGCTGACGGGCATGGCGCGCATACGCTGGACGAGACGATTTATTTCTCGTCCATTGAGCCGATGACCAAGCTTTGGGTGCGGCTCTTCGAAACTCTGGAGTAGTCTACGTCATGCGCGCCGGTCGCGACCGAAACGGCGGGGTAAATATCGGGATAATCCTGCCAGCCCGAGCATTAAGCCACCACTGGCCAGGAAGACAGCCGGCAGCGGGAAAACGAGTAAGACCAGGGAATAAGCGGCGGGCATGCTGAGCCGGGAAGCCTCGCGGTAAGTCGAATAGACGCTGGTCATGGCCGACCGCTCATGTGGGTGAACCGAACGCATGAACGGCACGTTTCCTGGGCCGTCTGTAATGCTGGCGGCGAATGCGGCTGCGACCAGCAGTGCCGCGCCCACCCAAGGGGAGCCCATCAATAACCCGACGAGGATCGAGATGATCCCCGTGAGCCCATAGCCAAAGATCAACAGCCAGCGAATTCCCATTTGCCGGCCAACCCGTCCCCAAAGCATGACGGTAAACAACCCGACCGAACCCAACGAGGAAATGATGCCGCCCGCTTCGTCGCCAAGCCCTGTCGCAACCGCGAAGATCGGCGCGTAGATGTAAAACATATTCCACCAGGCGGATCGACCGACGGATAGGCCCCAAGCAAGGGCAAGTCGAGGTTGTTGAAAGAAGCGCCGCACAAACTTGATCGGATTTGCTTGTGGTCGTGATGCGCTTGGATTGGCGCGCGCGCGGGGCACTCGCAGGTAGCGGAAATAGAGGTACATCGAGGCCATGAAAGCAGCGCTTAACAGATAGGGTGCCCAGGAAACTACTCGGGTCGAGAGGTAGACGCCGACGACGGGACCGGAGATCCAGCCGATCCCGGCAAGGAACATCCGCGTTGGCTCGAAGCGAGTGAAATTACTTTTTGGAACGTTGTCGAGCACACACAGATTGAGACAGATGGTCACGGATGCGCCCGCGAACATCTGCAAGGCGAGACCGGGCACGAGGTACCAAAGTTGTTCTTGTCCCAAGAGTAGCGCCGCCAACAGCCAGCAAACAAATCCGAACGTCAACGTGCCCCGACGGTAAAGGCGGGTCACCAGAAAGGGGACGGTCAAACTCCCGCAAAGCCCGATTGTGGCCGCGATGAAATACAGGACGCTGACCTTCTGCGCGTCCGCCAACAGCGCGTAGGCTTGCAGCGGCACAACGGTCACCAGCATCGCACGCGCCAGGTTGTCCAAGGTGAACAGGAGCAGGAAGGCCGGCGCTTCGGGCCGGGCGAATGCAGCGAGCTTGAGAGGCACGGGAATCCTTCCCATCTGCGACCGCCTATGTGGGTCGCTTCCCGTCTTAATCGCACCATCTCGCTAAAAAGGGAAGATTTGCTGCAACGGAGACGGAAGAATGGGGGAAATGGCTAAGATGGAAATGGACGGCAAAGTTGCGGTTGTGACCGGCGGCGCAAGCGGTATCGGCGAGGCAACGGTGCGCTTGTTCGTAGAGGAGGGCGCCCGGGTTGTGATCGCCGATATGCAGAAGGAACGCGGCGAGGGACTCGCGGCCGAACTCGGGGATGCGGTCGCCTTCGTCGAGGTCGAGGTCCGCCAGGAAGATCAGGTTAAAGCCGCCGTCGATAAGGCGGTCGGCAACTGGGGCCGCCTAGATTGCATCTTCAACAATGCGGGATTCGGCGGCGTGCTCGGTCCGATCGAAGATATTCCCGTGGAAGAGTTCGACATGAGCTTCGATGTGTTGGTGCGGGGTGTTTTCCTTGGTATGAAACACGCCATCCCGATCATGAAGAAGCAGGGATCCGGCAGCATTATCAATACCGGCAGCATTGCGGCGGTGACCGCTGGACGTGGCCCGTTGATCTATTCCGTCTGCAAGGCTGCCGTCGTGCAGATGTCGAAAGTGACGGCGATGTCGCTCGGTGAGCATTCGATCCGCGTTAACGCGATCTGCCCCGGTTATATCGCGACCCCGCTCTCAACCAATACGGTGGGCCGCCCGGCGGAGAAGATCGAAGAGCGGATTGAGGGTATGGACTACCAACAACCTATCCCCCGCGTCGGCCGCCCGGAAGACATTGCCAATATGGCCCTCTATCTGGCCAGCGACCGCTCCACCTTCGTGACCGGCCAAGCCATTGTCGTCGACGGCGGCGCGGCGACCGGGGTGTCCTGGGAGGACCAGCGGGACGTCTACAAGCAGTACTATCCGATCAAGGTGTATAACCCAGATAAGCCGTGACACGCGCATCGTATCGTCATTCCGGACGAGCCGAACGACCGATCTAACGAGGCCCTGAGCGTTAATTTCGCCCGGGATGACGGGCAATTACGCAGTCTTCGGCGTATCAAATCCATCCGGCACGGTGATCCACAGGACAAGCTGCGAGTCCGGCGAATGGCGCGATAAGTGTCCTTTGCCATGCGTGTCCTCGACAAGGACGCAACCGCCCGCCTTGACGGTCCGGACCTCTCCGTCACTAGTTTCGTATTCCACCGCGCCATCGAGCCTGACGGTCAGCACACGTTCGGGCACTGTGTGCCCATCGACCTGTCGCATACCCGCCGGGATTTGCGTGAAACGAACCCGCAAAGCCGGATAGCTGGGGAAACCTCGAATGGTGTGGCATCCGGATGAACGGCTAAACTTTTCGTCGGAATATCGACCTCATCGAAATGCGACTCGCCATCTTCCGTCGCATATATCCGCAAGCATTTCATGGTCCGCTCTCTAACGAAGGTCTCACGCGACCTTGCGTCTTTCCCGCCTACGAACCGTCGACGCGCGTCTTCGCGATGTTACGGCTTTCGATCATGTCGCCATAGGCGCCGCGGGTCGCTTGAAGGCGCGGCGAGGCGATGTGGATGTCGAGGGCCGCGTCGTCGCGGTACATCTCCACCAGCATGACCTTATTGTCATCGTCTTCCGGGATCAGCACGTCGAACTGCAGGCAGCCTTCCTCGTCCTGTTTGGTGCCGGCGGCATGGCCACGGATGATTTCAAGAAAGGCGTCGCGTTGGCCCGCTTTGATGTTGAACTCGACGACGAGGGCGATTTTGCTCATGGATTTACTCCCACTCTGAATTTTGGTTGAGAGGGAAACTAAGGCGCGGCGGCGCGCCGTCCAAGCGCCGTCACCGGATCACTCAATATTCGACTTACGAAGCTTCGGGGAAACTGCTAAAACCTGCGGCTTCCCCGCTCGACGGAAATGGACACGCCATGAATTCTCGCCGGAAAATAGCACCCCTGCGCCCCGAAGTGCTCGCCATTGAAACTCAGCAGATCATGCAGGTGTCGACCTTGGCGATGGACTACCCTGGTGGGGTGGCTGACAGGGATCGCCGATCGCACGAAGGTCGAGGCCAAGGCGGATTC
>CAXAGK010000253.1:0-6143 GCA_963968305.1 uncultured Rickettsiales bacterium
TCTCGTGCGGCCAATTGCCGGTGTGATAGGTGTTTCCTAGGTAGTCGGAGAGACCAGCGATATCTGGTGTTTGCGCGGTCGAGATGCACCCTGTTGCCATGACGAAATGTTGCGCGGTCACGCGTTCTCCGGAATTTGTCTCCACGTGCCAGCGCCGGGTTCCTTCATGAAAATGCGCTGCCTTCACCTCTGTATTAAAATCGATACCCTTGCGTAGGTCGAAACGATCAGCGACGTGATTCGCATAGGCTAGAATATCTGGCTGGGCCGAAAATTTTTCCGGCCAATGCCATTCCCGCTGTAAATCTTCGTCGAAGGAATAGGAATACTGCATACTCTCCACATCGCAACGTGCGCCGGGGTAGCGATTCCAATACCAGGTACCGCCGACACCATCTCCGCGCTCGAAGACCCGTGTTGTGAAGCCGAGTCCGCGCAGTCGATGGAGGAGGTAAAGCCCGGAAAATCCAGCGCCTACGATAACGACGTCAACGGATGTCACATTTTGTTGATCCGACATGCGGTTCCTCTTGAAATTCGGTTGTCCGAATAATCTTCGGTATGTTGACAGTTAAATTATATAGAAATGCGCGATTGTGAAGCCCGGCGAATTTTCCTGGATTGGACTCGCAACCGACCAAGTGCAAGATAACGACGGACCCCAGCCGGAGCATATCCATGATTGTTAAAGATATCCGCACACATTTGCTTTCCGTTCCCTTCGTTGATCCGCCGAAGACGGGGTTTCTGACGCTGCCGAATATCGACCTTTTGGTGGTTGAGGTGGAAACCGCGTCGGGCGTGATTGGCACCGGCCATCTGCACCCTTTGGCGGGCGGCATGCGGACTTTGGCGATGTGTGTTGAGGAAATGCTGAAACCGCTTCTGGTGGGAGAGGATGCGCGCGAAGTCGAGGCATTGTGGCACAAAATGTGGCAAGCGACCTTCATCCAAGGCCGGATGGGTATCACGGTGATGGCGATGTCCGCGTTGGATATTGCATTGTGGGACGCATTGGGACGGCACGAAGGAAAACCGCTCTGGCAACTTTGGGGTGGGAAGGCGGACCCACAGCCGGTCTATGGATCCGGTTGTTTTCGGGGGCTTGGTCATGACGGTATGATCGAAAAAGCCGAACGTTTTGTGGGCGAGGGCTTCAAGGCCATCAAAATGCAGGTCGCCCATTTGTTCACCCATGATGAGGATGTCGCCAATGTGCGCGATATGCGCGAGGCCCTCGGCAGCGATATCGAGATCATGGTCGATGTGAATCAGGGTTATACCGTGGAAGATGCCATATCGGTCGGCAAGCGGATCGATCCTTATCGTCTCACCTGGCTTGAAGAGCCTGTAATGGCCGACGATTTCGACGGGTATCATGCTATTGCAGATGCTATCGAGACGCCGGTCGTCGGAGGCGAGAACAACTTCACCCATCACGATTTCAAACCGTTCTACTCTAGTGGCAAAGTGCCGATCCTACAGCCGGATATCATGCGGGGCGGTTATACGGAACTTCGAGTCATCGCGGAGCATGCTCATGCGGCCGGGTTGACCATGGCTTGGCATATGTTTCCGGAATTGAGCGTTCATCTGACGGCGTCGGTCCCTAATCCGTCCTGGCTCGAATATATGGGCTGGTACGATCATCTCTGGATTGAGCCGAATAATCCGGTCAGCGGCATGATGACGCCGCCCGACCGGCCGGGACACGGTATGGATTTCAAACCCGAACTGTTTGCGCGTTATCCCTACCCGCAATAGGGGGGTAAATTTATGCGGAAGAGACGGTTTCCGTCGAAGGCTGTGCTTTGCGGTTAGATTTGACGGGACCCATACCAGTCTTGCCATGGGCTGGAAGGGTCGAGCGAACGAACGCTTCGGTTTGGGCCGCCAAACGTAATTCATGGGTTTCGAGTAACTTCCACATGACGATCGGAATGCTAACAATTTCGCTTCCGGCACTTAATAAATCTCAAATGGGCCTGTCGTCCGTAACCCGCATTCCTGCGGTTTCCCGTGGAGGATTTGTTCTTCGCCGAATATCGTCCGTGGGCTGAGTGTCTCGATGATTTCGCCATCGATAATACGTTCGATTTCACCTGAATTGAGGATGAAGATGGAGTCGGAAGGCAGATCGTTCAGGACGATGCCGCCCTTCTCTACTTTCCTCAACGTCATGGATTTGGCGATCTTGTTTCGGACCGGCGGCGAGATGGTTTCGCCGAACAACCATGTCTGCTCCAACGCTTCCCGGTTCTCGAACAGCCTGATTATATCCGCTTCCAATCCGATTTTCTGGATCAAACAGAAATACGAATCATGCGTTAGCTGCAGCGCCCGAACATAGCTAACCGTCCGATAGGTCAAACTCGAAGTAACATCGTGAAGTCCGGAATACTCGCCGATCAGACCACCGGCGGAGATGACGTTATAGACGTCGTCCTCCGAGCGAATCTTTTCTACCGTTCCGGTGACAATCAGGAAGACATCTTCCGCTTTGTGGCCTTTGCGCAAAATAATCGAACCTAGTGTGAACTCGACCATCGGGTGATTGAGCAACGTGCGCAGATACCGGGGTTCCATGTCCGGAAAATAGTCCCGTAGGAATTCAAATTAGAAGCGGCGCAAATTGTCCGTTTCATCCGGGCCCAAGGCGTCGACAACGCCGAATATGGCGCTGGAGCCGATTTCTTTCTGTTTATTGGTCAGTGGGTCGGCGCGATGGGCCAGCACGATCTTTCCCGACCGGTCTTCCTCTAAATCGAGGGCATCGCCGTGGATCATGCCACCGCCGATATCTACCTTCTTAAGTTGCGCCTCACCTAGATATTCAGCCCACGTTTCGTCATACATTTTCTGAGAAATGCCGGGGGCGGTGTCGTCGTTGGTTATCATGCCTTGAGGTACGTCGACCGATGGAATATCGGCCAAATGTGCGTAACTTAGATATTTGCCCTCCCAGAAATTCCGGAAGACATAGGCGCAGGTTTTCCACAGGGTGTAGTGACATAATAGGCCTGATTTCAAGACCCTCGATATCGTTCCATTTGCCAGCCTTGAGGTCGACGACGTCGAAGTAGCTTGGGATGACATCTTCATCTGTGGACAGAAGAGAGGAAAGTTTCTTGAATACCGAGGCGCGTACCAATGGCGTCGCATAATATTTGATGCGTTTGTCCGTCCGCATCAGGCTGGTCAATCCGGCAAAATGGTCGTCATGACAATGAGTGTGGAAGATGCCTTCGATCTCGTTAACACCGATGCCGAGTGCGGTCAGCGTATAGGAAATGTTCGGTCCCGCATCAATCAGATAAATCTTGCCTTGGAAGACAACGATACTTGCCATGCAAGGACGGTTCACATCCCGCCCATCGCCTTGGCCTAAATGAATGATCGAAAAGTAATCTCTGTCGATGCTTTTGAAGCCTAGTGGGTAGGCGGAGCGATCATTGCGACCGCGAATGAAGGTTAGGTTAACGGTCATGATCTTGTTGTCATAGGTAATTTGAAAAAACGTTCATACGTGTCCGTTTGAGTGTCACGCCGTTTTTAATTTCGATCGATTCTTCGTCGAGGATCAAGTGATCCAAAAGTTCTTCGGTTTTTAGAATCCGGCCGAATGCGAATTTTAGTTTCATTCGCATTTGTTCGTCGGTACTCTCCGGCCGCCAATATTTCTTCCTTCGAGACCAATCCGTCATTGCCGCGATAGATATATTCCATCTGCGAGGCGACTTGCTCTTGAGAGCCGATCAAGAGCGGCTTCTCACACTTATTGTTGGGATTTTCCGGAATGATCATGCCTTGCTTGTAGAGCATTTGCAGGACCGGGAATTCCGCGAGGTTACAAAACTTGCCGTTCTGGAGCGATGCATTGGAGAGCAAAATGGCGTTCGGTTCGGTCCCGAAGCTTACGCCCTCTTGTTACGTGGGGACGATTAGTCCGCGCTGCATCAGGTGCTTGACGGAATCTTCCGGGCAACCGCACAGCATACAGAGATCAGCTTCCCGGATTTCGACCCAGTAGACGCCTCGGATAAGCTCCATGCGTTTGATTTTAGCCATTAGCATAGCCTCCACGAACTGGGCGGCCATTACGGTTCAAAACCGCAAATGGCAAATAATTTTCCAATATCCGCACCGAGAAGAATTTCGGAATGCGTCCGCCCGACGCTTCCTATACGGCGCGGAATATTTTGCGTTGCAGAACGAACGCGTCAATCTGCATCATAATCTCCCGCCAAATTTCCCGCATAGACTGTGCAAATAAAGCCTGGCGGCAAACTTTCCGCCAAATTAGCAGTTAACTATTGTTACCAAATGGTTTTGTGGAATCTCTATTCAATTGAACTGGGTGCGACGACGCCCGTTGTATCAAGGTTTCCGAGCTACGATCCTACCGCCACCAAGTGCACCGCTTTCGAAACCTCTTAGAATACAGCCGTTCCGCTCTGCGATGATTTGATAAATTTTTGGGCTGAATTTTTCGGATAATATCCGCTCCATTTTGGCCAACGCGGACATGATGCCACGGTATTGTGAAGTAAATAATGCGCTGACGTCTTCCCCAACGACGACATTACAGCCGCGCGCCTCGAGATAGCCCCGGTAGTCGTCTATCTTCGCGATGTTCGGTGCGGCCATCGCGGACAGGAGTTCGCTGCGCTCATTGCCTTCTATTGCACCGGTTTCGATCCAATCTGTAAAGGCAACGACGCCGCCAGGTGCCAGAACGCGCGTGACTTCGTCGATCAGCTTCTCTTTGTCGGGCATGTGGCACCAGGCGTCCTGTCCCCAGACGACATCGAAGTTGTTGTCTTCGAAAGGCATGTCCAGGGCGTCGCCGGTCTCAAACGCCGCGAGTAGGTCGAGGCCTCTTGCTTTCGCGCGTTCGTTAGCCTCCTGGACATTTGGCGCGACTAGGTCTAGCCCCGTCACGCGACAACCATAGGTCGCTGCCAAGTGCAAAGAGGGTCCCCCGACACCACTCCCGACATCCAGAACCCGACTGCTCGATGTGACGCCTGCCAGCTCCGCCAAGAATTCGGTAGACTCCGTACCGCCGATCGAAAGGTAGTTGTCCGTATAGATCGCCTCGATGATCTTAGTGCCAAGTTTGCTGTAGTTGGCGAGAATCTCTTCGACGGTCATGGCATTCCCTTTGTGATATCTATTACCGGAACTCACCTAGGGCGTGACGCCATGGGTCAACCTGGGATCAACCCTTCACGAACAATTTGCGCTCGACATTCGCCAAACATTCGGGCGCGCCGTCGGTAATGACGATACTCTCGGTCGTCACTAGGCCCCAATCCGCCATCCACAAGCCGGTCATGAAATGGAAGGTCATTCCCGCCTTGAAGACCGTGGTATCGCCGGGCCGCAGGCTCATGGTGTGCTCGCCCCAATCCGGCGGATAGCTGAGGCTGATGGGGTATCCAGTGCGATTGTCTTTCAAGATGTAGTGTTTTTTCAACACGGCGAAAAATGCATTGGCGATATCCTCGCAGCGATTGCCTGCGCGCGCCGGCTCCAATCCCGCCTCCATCCCCTCGAGCACCGCCTTATCCGCCTCGATGAATTTCGCCGGAGGCGTGCCGAGATAGATCGTGCGCGATACCGGTGCATGATAGCGTCGATAGCAACCGGCTATCTCGATACAAGTTCCTTCGCCGGACCGCATCTCCCTTTCATCTCAAGTCAGATGAGGTGTTCCTGCATCGGCGTCGGACGGCGCCAGTGGCACAATGGCGGGATAGTCTCCGCCTTACCCGTCCGCACCCCTCAAGGCGGCGTCACAGATTTCCGCGACCAGATCGCACTTTCGTACCCCCGGCGCTGCGACGTCTATAATGCACCGATGCATTTCCTCGACGATTCGCCCGGCCCTGCGCATGTAGATCAATTCCTGTTCGGATTTGACCACCCGCTGCCAATTCACCAAGGCCGTTGCGTCTCCGAACTGGGCGTTTGGAAGTTTGTCCAACAGAGCCACATGGCCGGCGGCGGAATAATAATACTCCATCTCGACGCCGATCCGGCATCGTTCCTAACCACACGCTTCGATGATGCCCGCCAAATGCTGCATCGGGTGGCGCTCCGTCGATTGCACGTAATGGTCGGGATAGAATTCGAGCCTA
>CAXAGK010000254.1:0-6128 GCA_963968305.1 uncultured Rickettsiales bacterium
GTCGCAGCGTCATCCGAATTCTTTAAATCCAGATAGCAACTGCGTTTGCCGTGACTTGTGTCCATCACGTGATGGGGAATTTGCGGTAGCCCCTCGGTCGTCACCATTAGAACGTCAGCGCCGTGTTCGGCTAGCGTTCGCGCAGCGATGGGGCCCGCCAATATTCGCGTGAGATCGAGCGCCTTGATGCCCGAGAGTGGTCGGTCGCCTGCTGGCATGGGTTCCGGATCGCTGTCGGCGATCTTAGTAATCTCGACAATGGGCTTCGCCGCCAAAGCTTGGCCGTGCGGATGCGCCATCCATTCTTCGTTGGTTCGAACCATGCCGCCACATCCACGGGCTTCATCAATAGCGGCTTCCAAGTCCATTGCATCCCATTGAGAGACCGCTTTGGCGACGGAATCGGGAGTGGGCTCGCAGCCGAGTACGCCAAGCACCCGCGCGCGCAAATTAGGCAAGCCGAAATGCGGTAGGCACCATCGCCCGTCCTTCGTCGGCCAAGGCTGCGTTATACGACGCATATCATTGTGATCGTCCAGAGGAATGTCAGAGAAGATACCGTCCGCGCCCAGTTGCTGCATATAGCCGGTACTGCGCAAGGCCGCTGCGGCGTGGCGCACGTCGATCGCTGCGCTTTGGGGACGGCTGGTTTTGAGTTCCCAAATATCGGAGACAGCGGTGCCGATCCCGGCGATGACAGCGGCGCAGGTCTCCCCGATCTTGAACTTCGTGGAGAAGACAGGGTCGGTTCCGGTGATTTTTGTTTGATCCTCTGTGGGCATTCCCTTCCCACGTACCGCCATCACTTCCTCAAATGCGCTCGGCATCCTTAATCCCCTTGGTGTGTGCATTGGTCTTGAACACAACGCTATCAGGCGCTGCAAATGACCGCAATCACTGGGGTGATCAGGTGTACTTGCCGCCGAGGTTCCTAATGTTTCTCGATACCCTTATGTGCTTCGTCGCCCCAAAGATCGACGATGCGTTGATCGCGCCCGCAATTGAAGCGATAGAATCTATACCGCAAGGGATTCGTGCGATAGTAATTCTGATGGTAATCCTCGGCAGGATAGAATGCGCTGGCATCTACGATCTTGGTTGCGACCGAGCGTTTTAGAACTCCCGATGCTTCAAGGGCCGCCCTGGAAGCTTCGGCCAGATTTTTTTGTTCCGGAGACGTGGTGTAGATTGCGGTCGAATAACTTTTTCCCCGGTCGCAGAACTGACCGCCGCCATCGGTCGGGTCGACGCTGCGCCAGAAGACATCCAGCAATGTCGCGTAGTCGGTCTTGTCGGGGTCGTATTTGATGGTGACCGCTTCCAAATGCCCGCTGCTGCCAGAGGTAACGTCCCGGTAGGTAGGGTTCTTCAAGTGGCCGCCCGTGTATCCCGAAATTGTTTCGACGACACCAGTGACATGGTCGAAATCGGATTCGACGCACCAGAAACAGCCACCGGCGACGATCATCAAGGATAGTTTCTTCTCGGCGGCGGCGCTGTCTGATGAGAGGCCTGCGAATAATACCGCGACGGAGAGACAGACAATATTGAAATAACGGATCATTTTCGGAGCCTTCGAAATAGGGGTGTGGTTCAGTTCGTTAGTTTCTCTTGGCCGGGAAGCTTTACGTATACCATCCGGGCCAGGTCGAGCAGGTCGCCCCGGTCCATCGATCCGGTCAACGCTTAGGCCAACGGCCCGTCCGACCAATAGAAAGCGACCATGTCGTCCTCCGCGAGGAGGCGAAACGTCATGTCGGATCGGTCGAAACCAGCTTGCACGAATAGTGTGACCATGCGGCAAGCGGGGTCCTTGTACATGAACTGTGCGGTCGGCACGCCCTTGTCGTTCACCAAGCGTCTGCCGGTGGCCTGGAAACCCGCACCGGCCAGGTTCGGAACTTTGATTGGATGATTGAATTGTCGCGAATATACGCCGGTCAGCCGGTCACCGCTTCCGATGGTCGTCTCGTGCACATTGGGATCGCCTGAGACGAAAACTACATGTGCTTTCAAAGCCTGATTTACGAACTTGCGCTCGGTGACGCCGTCCGCGCTTTTCATGCCGTTGATGCCCCAACCAGCTAACCCCCCGAGTGTCACGAGCAAGAACGTCGCGGCAATCCGCATCCAGCTCCTGTCGATGATGGCGCGATAGAGATCGCGGACGGCCAGCCCAATCTCCTGGGTCGGCGGAGCTATGTTTGGTGTCTCGTCGCCAGAGATCGAGATGATCTCCGCCGCCGCTCTGTTGCGCCGTCGCCCTTGTTCGACATTCAGATTGTGCAGAATTGTGAACAGCCAGGCGCGCATATTGGTGCCATCCCGAAACTGATCGAGTTTCGAGAGGGCCCGAGATATACAATCTTGAACCAAATCATCAGCGGCGTCCGTGTCGCTCAAAAGTGATATCGCGAACTGCCTTAGATACGGCACTTGGGCCAGGAGTTCTGATTTTTTGCGGCTGTTTTTGATGATTGGCTTCCTCAATTCGAGGTGGTCATGAATTATTCAAGACCACCTCGCCATCGGATACGGTTTTTTGATCGTCTATTTCTTGTGCTTCATCTTGTCGCCCTTTTTCATCATGGCATCTTTCTTCATCGCGTCGGCCATGACGTTCGAAGCTGAGAAGGCAACCATCGCGACGACGGTGAGACCCAGTAGTTTAGACATTTCATTCTCCTTGAAGCGGTTGGTTAGCGGTGGACGGGAACGCCCTACATTAGACAAACGTTTGAGGTCGACGATTATTCCCTGACCGGTGGATTTTTTTTAGAAAGCGGTGATATTGATGAGAGACCGCATATTAGGAGATGCCCGATGCCCGATGATCAGTCGAAAACGGAAGCCCCTTGGCGCTGGCCGGAAGAGAGATGGCGCGGGATCGTCAATAAGGTGCGCGCCGGGCGATCCTTGAAGCCGAAGGAATGGCCGGGTGGTGCCAAAGTCGCGGTGGCGCTCTCCTTTGATTCCGATCATGAATCGAGCACGTTGCGCTTCGGCGAATCGTCACCCGGCAAGTTGAGTCAGGGCGAGTACGGCAGCCGAGTTGGCATACGCCGTATCCGTGAAACTTTGGCGCGTAACGATATTAAGGCGAGCTTCTTCGTCCCCGCCGTGGTCGCGGAACTGCATCCCGAAGAACAGAAATCCGTCGTCGACGACGGTCATGAAGTCGGTATTCACGGCTGGATACACGAATTCAACAGCGACCTGACCGAGACCGAAGAGCGTGACATCATGATGCGCGCGGCTGACGTTTTGGAACGGACATCGGGTAAACGCCCGGTCGGCATGCGGACACCGTCCTGGGATTTCACGCCTTATACGCTGAAAATCTGCCGCGAGATGGAATTGCTTTATGATTCATCATTGATGGCCGATGACGAGCCCTACGAATTATTGGAAGACGGTGAGCCGACAGGACTCGTCGAGTTGCCGGTCGAATGGATCAAGGACGACGCACCGTATATGAGTATGGACCGGCGCGGCACGGCCCGCCCGCACACATCGCCTTTCGATGTGCTCGATATTTTCAAGGCGGAGTTCGACGGAGCCTATACTGAGCGCGGTCTTTGTCTGATTACCATGCACCCGCATGTGATAGGCCATCGCTCGCGCATGCGGATACTCGATGGTTTGATCGATCACATTAAGGGGCACGACGGTGTCTGGTTCGGGACCCACGAAGAAGTCGCGCGTTATTGCCTGGAGAATGCGTGAGCTTGGGAGGGCGGCATGACCGTTACCATCCATCCTTTCGACGCCGCACTCGGTGCGGAAGTCCGAGGCGTCGACTTGTCAAAAGCCTTAAGCAATGCGGATTTCGCCGAAATCGAGCGGGCGTATAACGAGCATTCGGTTCTGTTATTCCGGGATCAAGACATCTCGCCCAAACAGCATGTCGGTTTCAGCTGCGGCTTCGGCGACCTCGAAATTCACGTGCTCGATCAGTACCTGCACCCGGAACACAAGGAAATACTCGTCGTCTCCAATGTGGAGGACGAGGGTCGCAATATTGGTGTACCGGATGCGGGCCGCTACTGGCACACCGATCTCTCTTATGCGGTAGAGCCGAGCCGGGGGTCGTTGCTCTATGCAATTGAGATTCCGCACGACGATAAGGGCGAACCTCTCGGCGAGACACGGTTCGCCAGCGCGGCCGTCGCCTATGACGCACTGCCAGACGAGATGAAAGCGCGGATCGAGGACCTAGAGGCGGAGTTCAGCCTCGCCCATCGGTTCAAGAAAACTGACGAGGATTTCGACCCCGATGCCGAGTTCAACAAGACGCAAGAGGAGCAAGTCCCATCGGTCACGCATAAGGTGGTGCGCGCACAACCGATCACCGGCCGCAAAAATATTTATGTGAACGAGGGGCATACCTATAGCATCAAGGGGCTTCCAACGGCAGGGGCGGAGTCCCTGTTGTCGGAATTGTGGGCTCCTATCAAGCGCCCGGAATTCGTCTATACCCATCGATGGCGCAAAGGCGACCTGTTGATGTGGGAAAATATTCCCTGCCAGCACATCGCCATCGGCGACTATGCTCTACCGCAGCGGCGCTACATGCACCGCACGACCTTAAAAGGCGCCGCGCCGATTTAGCGTGACGATCCAGATCTTGGCGCGCGAATATTCATGCTCACGACAATACCGATTATCGCCAATACGGCGCCGACTATGCTTGCTAAGACGTAATCACCGGTCCGGTCGAACAGCCATTCCCCAACCCAAGGGCTGATCAATCCCGCGACACCCCAGGCCGTGATCAAGATGCCGAGATTGCGCCCGTAGCGTTCGACCCCAAAGAAGATCGAGACAGCGGAAGGATAAGCCCCCGAAGCGATCCCATAGCTGAGGCCCACGAAAGCAACTGCGACAAGGGCCGCGATAGGGCCTGGCAAGAATATAATGATGAGAAAACCAATGAGTGCCGAAAGACGGGCCATGGTGGCGACTCTGCCAGGTGAAAACCAAAGACCGTGCTGATTTCCGAGCGCGGCACGCCGAGTTCCACATCGAGCGGTCCGAGGAAAACACTCCACGCATAGAGCGACCCCAGCATTGGATTGAACAGTAATGCCGCGGCCATCGCGGAGCTGGGTTTTATCGATGGGGAAGGCTCAGACATGATGCAGCTACCCCATACCGCTTCACCTCACATCGTTTCCCGGAAACGCGCTGGCGTTATCCGGGACCCAGCCAGTTCCGGTCCTTGTTGCGTGCACTGGATCCCGGCTCTTCGGCTGGGCAACGAAGAGGCCTTATACCGGCCGTGTCCCCTCGACTGTGACGCGGTTCATATACCGCTTATATCCCGGATAATCGTTCAGCGCCTTGTGCATCAGGCAGCGGTTGTCCCAAAAGGCGATTGAGCCCTTCTCCCAGCGGAAGCGGCAGGTGAACTCTGGTCGGTGGCTGTGGTCGAACAGGAATTGGAGCAGTGGTTTGCTCTCTTCCTCGGTCATGCCCCGGAAGCGGTGGGTGCGTGCGCGGTTGACGAACAGCGCCTTACGCCCGGTCTCCGGATGGGTGACGACGACCGGGTGCTCCATTTCGGGTTCGTCTGCCTCGTCGGGGTCGTCGCGCAGTTTGCTGGTCATCTTGGCGTTGCGCGCTCCCGTGGCTTTCGGTGCTTGAATGCGGTTGTCGTGCACGGCACTCAGCCCGTCAAGCATCTCGCGCATGCCCTCCGACAGGCTTTCATAGGCCAGGTACTGATTGGAGAATAACGTGTCGCCGCCAACCGGCGGGACGTCGAGCGCATAGAGGATCGAGCCGAGTGGCGGCGTCTCCAAATGCGTGAGGTCCTGATGCCAGCTGCCGCCGACAATCTTGGTATGCTCCGGGTCCTTGCGGATTGGAAATATCTCCGGATGCCCCTCGAGCGACACATAACGTGGATGAATGTTCAGCTCGCCGAACCGCGCGCCGAACGCCTTGTGCTGATTTTCCGTCATGTCCTGGTCGCGGAAGAAGATCACTAGGTTTTCATGAAAGGCCCGCCTCACTTCGCCGATCCGCTGTTCGTCGAGGTCCTCGGACAGATCGACCCCGCTAATCTCCGCACCGCACGCCCCGGCGATCGGCGTGACCTCGATATGCTGGTAGCTCATGGCATT
>CAXAGK010000255.1:0-6044 GCA_963968305.1 uncultured Rickettsiales bacterium
ACGAAACCAGAAGCCGATTGATTGCGCTTGCCCTGATGGCCGCGGGCTCGACGACAATCAGTTTCGGCGGATTGGTGATCCGTAACATCGAACAGGCCGATGAATGGCAGCTCGTATTCTATCGGGCGCTCGGCATGCTGTTTTCCGTCACCGTGTTGCTCACCATACGGTATGGCCGCCATACGATCTTTCGCCTGCGCGATATTGGTTGGCCTGGTATTTTTGGTGCGATGCTGGTGGCGATCGCCAGTATTAGTTTCGTGCAATCCGTGGCCCATACAACAGTCGCCAACGCTCTGTTCATGCTGTGTGCGATTCCATTTATCAGTGCGGGCCTGGCCAGGTTCTTCCTGAAGGAAGCACTGCCATGGCGCACCGTTATCACCATGGCGATCGCGGCGGCGGGCGTGGCGGTCATGTTGGGCGAAGGTGTCGGCGCCGGATCGATCTTCGGCAATGTGATGGGCTTGCTGACCGCAATATCTTTCGGGTCCTATGCGGTTATCGTCCGTTGGCGGCGCGACGTGGATATGTTGCCCACACTGATCGTCTCCTCCCTGATCATTATGACAGCGGGAGCCGTGGTGAGTGGGGGGCAACTCGACGTGCCACTCCGTGATATCGCGTTGTGTCTGTTGTGGGGGGGGGTACTTTCCGGCTTCGCCAATTGGATGTTCATCGTGGCTTCGCGGAAATTGATCGCCGCGGAAGTGACCTTGGTAATGTTGTTGGAATTCGTCTTCGGGCCGATTTGGGTTTGGTTGTTCGTCGATGAGGTGCCGACGCAACTGACTCTCATCGGGGGCTCGCTTGTAATCAGTGCGGTATTGTTCCGAGCGCTGGCTGAATTGCGTAGCGCTGGGCGCGACTAACGTTAGTAATGGGTTTCGCCGAGGCCGATCTCAAGCTCTTGCAGGCGCCCGTCCGCCTGCCGGGTAATTTTTTCGCTGATATTTGGATGACGCTTTATGAGGTTACGAAAGTCGGTTGCCGGGAGTGGGAGCAATTGGCAGTCCTTATTGGTGATCACTGTCGCCGTTCGCTCGATGTCCTTCAACAGGGCGATCTCACCGAAATATTGTCCTTCTTTCAAGCGTACGGGGGTCGGTGTGATTTCGATCTCGACCTCGACTTCGACCTCGCCTGACATGATGAAGTACATGGCGTCGCTGGCATCGCTGTGATGCACCACCACGTGATGTGCGGGGACGCCATGCGGGTGCAGGAGGCGGGTAATTTCGGCGATTTCTCCGGTATTTAAGTCAGAGAAAAGCGGCACATCGGCAACAGTTTTCCATGTGACGAGAAAGTTGCGTCGCCTCATCTCGCTGGCGAAACCACTGGCCAAAATGCCCGCTGGCATGGCGAAGGTTGCTACACCCAGGATTATAATCAATCCGCCGAAGACACGGCTGAGTTATCATATCGCCGTAGCCGACCGTCGCAACGGTAACGACCGCCCACCAGATGGTCGTGGGGATTGAGCTGAAGCTCTCCGGTTGGGCTGCATGCTCGAACCGGTGCATCAGGCCCGATGCCAGCACAACCAAGACCATTAATAACAGCAAGACCGAGATCATGGAGCGGGCTTCGTTCCGCACCACTTGTGTAAACAGGCCGAGACTGGCCACGTAGCGGGCGCTTTTGCAAAGAGAGAGGAGCGCCAGTTCGCCGATTTCGCCATAGGACATTACCCCCGTGAACATCAGGAAGATGGGCAGCGCTGACAATAGATCGACGATACCAAGGCCGGAGGTAAGATAGCGCCGACGGTAGATCCAAGTGTCGTCCGGTCGCAGCTCTTGCTGAGGTGTGAGCCAGATCCGCAGGAGATATTCCGCCAGAAAGACGGCACCGCACGCCCAATAAATGGCGTTCGCGGCGTCGATAGCACTCGACGAGAGAGAGAACGGTGATCGCGGCAAAGGCGGTTGCCGCTGCCACGACCGCGCCGAGAAAGACCGTTGCCATCCCCATTTGGGACGGGCTCATTGAGCCCGATGAATCGAGTAAGTGAGCCAGGTGCTGGCGACGGTTCAGTTCCATTCGGGTATCATACCGGCCTTTTGTATTAGAAGATGGAAATATCCACTTCTTGCGAAGTGATAAATTCGAGCAGCGCTGGGGTACCGTTCTTCGTTTGCTCGATTCCGCGTTGGATGGCCGGAATAATATCGTCGGGCGCTGTCACCCGCTCGCCGTAACCGCCAAAGGCGCGAGCCATTGCGGCGTAATCGCCAGAGATATCGGTACTGCGGTATTTCTCTGTCGACACCGGCATGACTTTTAGTTCGATGGCCATGGAAAAATTATTGAGAAGAATTGAGAGGATCGGAATCCGCTCACGCACCGCCGTCTCGAAATCCATGCCGGTAAAGCCGATCGCCGCATCGCCCCAAACATTGATGCACAGCTTATCGGGACAGGCGAGCTTGGCGCCCATAGCGAGACCGAGACCATAGCCCAACTGCGTTGTCTTGCCCCAGCCGATATAGGAAAGCGGCGTCGTTGATTCCCAAAACGGCGAGAGTTGATCGCGGGGGCTGCCCGCGTCATGGGTGATGATGGTATTTGGCCGGTCCACCGTATTGGCGAGGTCCCAAAGCACACGGTAGGGATTCAGCGGAGCGTCGTTGCAGGTCAGCTTCGGCATCCATTCGGCGAGCCAGGCTTTCTTAACCTCGGCAATTTCGGCGGTTACGGCAGAGGTGTCCGGCGGTGTTTGTCCTTGCGCCTTCATCTCGACGATCAGGGCGTCGAGCGTCAACGCGGCGTCGCCGACCATGGCGTGCTGGCTCACCACGTTCTTGTTCAAGTCGACCACATCGAGCGTCGAGTGGATGATCGTCTTTCCCTTCGGCATGGTGACGCCGAAACTCGTCGAGGTGAAGCTGCAACCAATCCCGAAAATTACATCGGATTTCTGCAGGAAATCGTGCACCGTGCGCGGCATCGAGCGGCCGCCGGAGCCAAGCGAGAGCGGGTGATCCTCCGGGAATGCGCTCTTGCCTTCGAGGCTGGTTGTGACGGGCGAGCCCATCAACTCAGCCAATTCCTGCAATTGCGGCCAAGCTTCTGCGTAGTGGACGCCTTGACCCGCATAGATGACGGGTCGATTGGCGCTCATCAGCATTTTCGCTGCCGTCTTGACCGCTTTGGGGTCCGGTCCGCTGCGCGTGGTGTAAACCGGAGTGTAATCGATCTCACCTTCGAAATCCTCGGCAAGCACGTCGGTCGGCACTTCGATCAAAACCGGACGGCCGCGCCCGTTGCGCAGTTGTGTGAAGGCGCGGCGCATGATGTCCGGGATATCTTGGACATTGGTGACAGGTTCCGTCGATTTTGTGACGTGTTTGAAATTCAGCACCGAATTGAACTGTGGGTCGGTGTGCGCGATGTTGCGCGCGTAGCCCATGGGCATGACCAGGATCGGCACTGATTCGCCGTAAGCCTGGGCCACGCCGCCGAACGCGTTTTCCGCGCCAGGGCCATGTTGCATCAGGAAGACGCCAATTTTCTTGCCGCTGGTCATCCGCGAAATGGCGTCCGCCATGTGCAGGCCGATGCGTTCTTGGCGCACAATGACGGGGCGGATATCCGCACGGGCTGCAAATTCGAGAATGTGGTTCACCGGATACCCGATGACGATCTCGACGCCTTCGCGTTTCAGAATTTCGGAAATGGCCTCGGCGGATTTCATGGCGTTCTCTCTCTATCGACGCGTATCTGACAGTTTTAATCTGCCTCGAATTGAGCGCGAGACAAACGCAAACGATCAAATGGTCTCATTTTGCTGCTGGACGGCTCCAAAATTTGATTCGCGAGTCTTCATCTCCGCTCTATATTTCCATCAACGGCCGGGATTTATGGTCGGCACTTGTCGTTCGCCGAGTGACGCGGCAGGATTTACGGCAACGGAATATCAACAGTTTTACCGAGGGCGGTCAGGACATGAACGACGCAGTGATTCCCGGCAAAGGTGAGTATAAATGGGTGGGCAAACGGACGGCCCGGCCCGACGGCGTGGATAAGGTGACGGGCCGCGCCGCGTATGGTGCGGATTTCAGCCTGCCGGGCATGTTGTATGGCGCGGTTCTGCGCAGCCCCCACGCCCATGCGCGTATCGTCAAGATCGATACCTCTAAGGCGGAAGCGCTGAAAGGTGTGAAGTCGGTCATCACCGCTGCCGATTGGCCGGAAATTCCCGATGCTGAAAAGACCAAAGGCACTGCGCCGGTGAATTTCCAGCATCTATCCGACAACCTGATGGCGCGGAAGAAAGTTTTATATGACGGGCATGGCGTCGCGGCGGTGGCGGCAACGACGCTGCAAATCGCCAAGCGCGCGGTGAAGTTGATTGAGGTCGAGTACGAGGTTTTGCCGCATGTCATCGACGTGTTGGACGCCTGCTCGCCGGACGCTCCGGTTCTGCACGACAACCTATTTACCGCGAATGTCGATCCAAAACCGACGAAAGCCTCGAACGTCGCCAACCGGGTCGCCTTCTCGATCGGCGATATCGAAGCCGGGTTTAAGGACGCTGATGCGGTCATCGAGCGCGAGTACACCACTAAGCCGGTCCACCAAGGCTATATCGAGCCGAGCGCGTGCGTCGCTAATATGTCGGAAGATGGCACAGCGACGGTGTGGTCGAGCAGCCAGGGCCAATACATGATCCGGCAATATTGCGCGGGATTGCTGGAAGTGCCGGCGTCGGACATTCGCGTGACGCCTGCCGAAATCGGCGGTGGGTTCGGTGGTAAGACGACCGTTTGGCTTGAGCCGCATGCCTTGCTGCTGTCGCGCAAGGCCGGCAGCCCGGTCAAGATGCAGATGACCCGCGACGAGGTGTTCCGCGCGTCGGGTCCGACGTCTGGCTCCTGGATGAAGATCAAGGTTGGCGCCAAGAAGGACGGCACCATCACCGCCGGTCAGGCCGAGTATAAATTCCAGGCGGGTGCCTATGCGGGCTCACCGGTGCAGCTCGCCTGTATGTGCGGCTTTACTCCCTACGATATCAACAATGTTGAGAGCATCGGCTACGACGTCGTGGTCAACCGCCCGAAGGCGGCGGCGTATCGTGCACCGGGCGCCCCGATCGGTGCCTACGGGATCGAGAGCGCACTGGATGAATTGGCGCGGGAGTTGAAACTCGATCCGATGGAGATGCGCCTGAAGAACGCGGCAAAGCAGGGCACCAAAACCTCCTGCGGCCGGGCCCTGGGCGTCGTCGGCAATGGCGAAACGATGACTGCCGCGAAGGGCCATCCACATTACAGCGCGCCGCTCGGCGAAAATCAGGGCCGGGGTGTGGCGTCTGCCTTCTGGTTCAATGTCGGCGGTGAGACCAGCGTCGCGGTCAGCCTGTTGGAGGACGGCACCGTCATGGTGACTTCGGGATCGCCGGATGTCGGCGGCTCGCGGGCTTCGCTCTGCAACATGGCGGCGGAAGTCCTCGGTTGCGATGTGAAGGACGTGAAGGCGATCATCGCGGACACCAGTTCGCTTGCTTACAACCGGCACACCGGCGGCAGCCGCGTGACCTTCGCTGCCGGGATCGTCGTTATTGAGGCGACACAAGATATCGTGCAGCAAATGCGTGAACGGGCGGCGATGATCTGGGACATCGATGTCGAAGCTGTGGTGTGGGAAGAAGGTGAAGCCCGACCAGCGGGCCCCAACGCAGGCGAGTTCGAACCCCTCACTCTGGCCGATATCGCGGGCAAGACACTTGAGACAGGCGGGCCAATCGGGGCGCGCAAGTCGAAGAACGTGCAAGCGCCGGGCCCCGCCTTCGGGACCCACATCGTCGATGTCGAGGTCGATAAAGAAACCGGCCATGTCACGATCCTGCGCTACACGGCGGTGCAAGATGTCGGCAAGGCGGTCCATCCAAGTTATGTGGAAGGGCAAATCCAAGGTGGTGCCGCGCAAGGTGTCGGCTGGGCCTTGAACGAGGAATATATATACGACGACAAGGGTCGACTGGAGAATCCGGGCTTCCTCGATTACCGCATCCCCGTGGCATCCGACTTGCCGATGAT
>CAXAGK010000256.1:0-6037 GCA_963968305.1 uncultured Rickettsiales bacterium
ATGGCATTCAGAACAGCGTTAAATTGCCAAAGCTGGAGGTGTAGTGTGGTTGGAGGAGATAAACCTTTAAGCAATGGTGTGAATTTATATATTCAAGCTGAGTTTGAAGATGACTTGGGAAATGACGGTTAAAACAGTAGAAGCCTCGATCTATTACGACAGGTCAGCGGCATTGGAAGAAATTCGTGCTCCAACTTTGTTGCTTTATGGCGGTGACGACCGTCTAAACTGGCCAAAGCTGGGGCGTGAAATATCGGCGAAGATAGCCGGTGCGCATTTCTTGGAAATACCAGGAGCCGGGCATCTCTGTAATATCGAGGCACCGGCAGAGTTTAACAATGCGGCTCTGACTTTGCTGACGGAGGCTGCCGCCTAAGAGGTAGCCGGTTTCGGCGTATAAGGCGGTTTCCCGACGTCCTCATCGGCCCCCTCTGCGCAGTCGTGGATGTCCAACCCCTTAATGGCGCTTTGCTGCGCCTGTGCGGGCCAGATCGTTCCCGCGAGGATGAGGATCGCTGCGATCAGTTTGAGCATGGCATCTTCTCGTCTTGGCTTTCGACAGTATAACGAACACTCCTTTCGTATCGAAGTGCAATTTGATGTGTACCTGAGCTTTCCATCGATTATAGTCCCCAGCAAATTGTCTTAATATCCTCGCTTGGGAGAATGAAAATGGCGGATACAGTCGAAGCGTCGCACATCTTGGTTATGTACAAGGGCGCGCAAAGCGCTGGTGCGGACCGCACGAAAGAAGAGGCTTTGGAGCGAATCCAGATGGTCGCAGCGGAATTGGTCAATGGACTCGAATTCGCCGATTTAGCGGCTGAATATTCCGAATGCCCGTCGGCGAAAGACGGCGGCAGCCTCGGTGCATTCGGTCGTGGCGATATGGTGCCGGAATTCGACGAAGCAGTCTTCGACCTTGAGGTCGGTGACGCCAGCGGCGTCATCGAAACCGCGTTTGGATATCATCTGATTCAGCGTACCGCATAATTCCGGCCGCCGGTCGGATGGTCAACACCATCGCAAGCCGGTTGGCCGCGAATTATCGCTATATCGTCCTCTGGGCGTCCATGTTGGCGTTGCTGATTGGCAGCGGTAGCATCTTCGTGCTCGTGGTGGTTCTCAAACCCATTGCGGCCGAGTTAGATTGGCCACGCTCAATCCCGTCCATCGCATATGCTGTTCAATTCTTGTGTGCCGGCGTTGGCGCCATTGTCATGGGCTTGTGGTTCGATCGCTTCGGAATTGGACCGCTGATCCTGTTGGGTGCGGTGATGATGGGTATCGGCGCCTTCGTGGTCAGCGGTATGTCGACGCAGTGGGAATTCCTGGTGGCATACGGGCTGCTCTTCGGGTTTCTTGGGCAAGCGACGTTGTTCTCTCCCTTGTTGGCTAATATCGTCAATTTATTCGAACGACGGCGCGGGTTTGCCGCCGGTGTGGTCGCCTCTGGACAGGCGTTCGCGGGCACCTTTTGGCCGCCGATCGTGCGCTATTTTAACGATGAGGTAGGATGGCGAGAGACCTATTTTTATTTTGGCGTATTTACGCTCTGTACGATGTTGCCGATTAGCTTGGTGTTTCTTTGGCAAAAGAAATTCACTGCTGAGCGTCGATTAAAATCGACTGCCGCCAACGCCCCTCAAGTAGACGATCAGATGGATGATTTTACCCGAAACGGTGGCGTTGCGGCCTCCATATGGATGGTGACCTTATCTATCGGTATCGTTGGCTGTTGTGTCGCGATGGCGCTTCCTTTGGCGCATATTGTCTCGCATATGACCGATATCGGTCATCCGGCGGCGCGCGCGGCAGAAGTTTTGGCACTGGCGTTGTTGGTGGCGGGGGTAACGCGGCTCACGATCATGGGCTATGTCTCGGACCGGCTCGGGAGCCTGCCGACTCTCTTTCTTTTCTCCTGCTTTCAAACGTCGATGGTGGGCGTGTTTGTGATTGTCGATAATTTGATTGGGCTCTATTTGATCGGGATTATTTTCGGAATAGGATATGGGGGAATCTTGCCGCTTTACCCTGTTGTCATTCGGGATCATCTATCCAGTGTCGGGATCGGGCGACGCATAGCCGTGGTGATTTTCTTTGGTGGGGTGGGCATGGCGCTTGGCGGTTGGTTCGGCGGATTCTTGTTTGATTTGAGTGGTAGTTATGTTCTCGCCTTTATGCTCGGTGCGGGTGCGAATGCGATCAATCTCATGATTGTCGGCATGTTGCTCTTGCGGTTGCGGAGTGTCCGCGCCGCGCTAATCTAGTCATAAGCAAATAACCTTCGGAAGGTGCGCAATGTTTAAGCGTTGGGGCCGCAAAGACGGCTCGAACGTAATCAAGGTGGCGTGGTGTCTCGGTGAAATTGGCGTTGACTACGAACGCATCGATTGGGGCGGAGATTTCGGTGGCAACGACGACCCCGAATACCGCGCGAAGAATCCCAACGGTCGCCTGCCGACACTAGAAGAAGAAAACGGCTTCACGCTCTGGGAATCTGGCGCGGTGACGCGCTATCTCTGCGCGAAATACAGCATGGGAGACCTCTATCCGGAGGATCTGCAAGCCCGTGCGGCGGCGGATAAGTGGATGGATTGGAGCTCGATCAATTTCGCCGGATTCAATTCTATCTATCTGGATCAATACTTCCGTGTTTCCGATGAAGAGCGTAGCGCGGAGACAATTAACGCGGCGGTGACGCAAACGCTGCCGATGCTCGACATCTTGGACAAGCATCTTGCCGATAACGACTACCTCGGCGGTGATAAACTCACCATGGCGGATTTCGCGGCAGGCTCGTTAATTGACCGCTGGATCCACTGGACACCGAACCGGCCTTCACATGCCAACGTGGAAGCCTACTACGAACGCCTAGCCGCGCGACCGGCCTATAAAGAGCACGTCATTGGTGCCAATGCTGGACGTACGGCTAAGATTAAAAATGAACTGATGCCGAACCTATAAATCGCCCTCATCGCGGAGCATGAGCACGGATTGGCGCATCGCTTCCGCGGTGATTTCGATGTCTTCGTCCGTATGCGCGGCCATCACCGTGCCGCCAGGCTTGCTGGTGATATCAACGCCGTTGACCAACATAGCGATTCGAAGTTTTCCGGTCGCGGGATGGTTACCGGAATCTCGCATATGCTCGAAGCTTTGCGCATATCCATCGAAGTTCTTCGGATCGATATCGCGGCCTTCCGGGTTGGTGTAGACGAACCAGGCCGAATGATCGCCGAAGGCCGCCCAGGGAATATTCTCTTCCACGAAGACATCGTTTATGCGCGCGCGAATTTTGGCACCATTCGCACTGGCCCGCTTGCAAGCGTCGCTATCGCGAATTTCCGTCAGGGCGGCGACACCGGCGACCGCCGACATCGGATTTGCATTGTATGTCCCTTGATGGCCGATCTTCTCGAAGCCTTTTTCTTCGGCGATTTCGAAATCGAGTAATTCAAGGATATCCGCCCGCCCGCAGACGGCACCACCAGGAAGTCCGCCAGAGAGGATCTTGGCGAGAGAGGTAAGGTCGGGCGTGATACCGTAATATGCCTGCGCACCACCTGGCGATACGCGAAAGCCCGTGACGACTTCGTCGAACATCAGCAATACGCCATTCTCGGTCGTGGCGTCCCTTACCGCCGCGACGAAATCTCGAGTGACCGGAACACCGCCGAAACTTGCACCGGTCGGTTCGATGATAACGCCGGCGATATCGTCGCGAGATGACAGGGTCTTGCGGATCAATTGCTCGTTGCCGGGCTCGATCAAGATCACGTTCTCAATGATGCCGTCCAATACACCGGGAACTGGGCCGCCCGTGGCGCCTCCCTTGGCGCCGAAAGCGACGTGATCCTGCCAGCCATGGAAATGGCAAATAAACCGCACCAGCTTCGGTTTTTTAGTAAAAGCACGGGCGAGACGGAACGCCATGAGGTTGGCCTCGGTACCAGAAGAGGTAAAACGTACGCTCTCCGCGCAGGGCACCATCTGGCGAACCAGTCCGCCCCATTCGACTTCCGCTGGATGGCCGGCGCCGAAATGGGTGCCTTTATCTAGCTGGGTATGGGTTGCCTCGATAATGCCCGGATAGTTATGCCCCAGGATCAACGCACCGTGACCGCCGAAATAGTCGACATATTCATTGCCGTCTACATCCCATTTCCGCGAGCCTTTCGCGTGGTCCACGTAGATGCCGTAGGGGTTGGTATGGCGGGAATCATGAGTGATGCCGCTCGGAAAGGTCTTGCGCGCGGTCGCGGCAAGTTCAGCGGATTTCTGCGTGCGCTCGCGATAGGCGGCGACGACTTTCGAATTGGTCAGAAGGCTATCAGGCATCGGTGTCTCCGGGACAGGCGGGAAATTTCATTTATTTAATTAAGCTATCACATCTCCATGGCGAACGAGAAAGACGAAATATCAAATTCTGATTTTTATCTGAATCAGGTTTTTAACTAACAAAATTTAAACCAATAGGTATCTTAGTGTTAATGATTGGTGGTCGCACTTGATTGAGACATTGACCGTTACCTCGAAGTTGCGGCCACAGACAAGCGCATTGGGGGGATACAATGAGCATATTTCAGAAGAGCGTGTTTTGGCCGCTGGTACTGCCGGTACCGACGGTATTGTTGGTGATATTGATTGGCGCGGTTGTCTTAATCCCACGCTCGGTTGAGACAAATGCTCGTGACAACGCGGTGCGAGCGGGAAAGAAAACTGTTCAACAATTCAAGTTGTTGCGTGGTTATTATACGAGAAGCGTTATAAAAAAGACGGTAGCGAATGGTAAACCGCTGAAGCCTTCGTATAACCACAAAACGATGAAGGACGGTATTCTGCTGCCGGCAACTTTCATTCACGATATGAGTGAATTGCTGAAGGAAGAAGCGACCTCGATCTCGCTCTATAGCGGATATCCGTTTCCGAACCGGGCGGATCGTCAACTCGACGAGTTCCAAGCCGTAGCTTGGAACTATTTAATTAAGAATCTGGAAAAGACCTTTAGTCGACAAGAATCCAACAACGGAAAGCCGGTCGTCCGTGTCGCAGTCGCGGATCGGATGGTGGCTGATGCCTGTGTAAATTGCCACAATACCATAGCAGGTTCTCCAAAGATTGATTGGAAACTGGGCGACGTGCGGGGCGTGTTGGAGGTCTCGAGCGATATTGAGGCGACGATTGCCGCCGGCAGTAAACTCAGCATGACGATCATTCTCGCTATTATCGTCTCGGGCGCTGTGCTGATAACCCTCGGCGTCATCGGAGCTCGCCGCGTCACGCAGCCGTTAAATCGTATGAGCAACACCATGTAAGACTTGGTTGACGGTGATACGAGCGTCGAAGTTCCAAGTGTGAACCGGGTCGACGAGATAGGGCGCATGGCCAATTCCGTGCAGATATTTAAGACCAACGCAATTGAAGCTGCAAAAATGAGAGGGGAAGAACAGGAACGCGAAAGGCAATCGACGGAAGAAAGGCGACAGTCAAGAAATCGCTTGGCCGATGATTTGAAGGTTCCGTAATGCGCGTGGTTGAAAGTGTCGCCAGTTCGACGACACAAATGCGCGGCGCCTCGGAATTGATGGTCAATGCCGCTGGACAGACCAGCGACCATACGCCACTAGCATCGAGCAATACCGAAGAAGCGGTCGGCAATATCGAGACCGTGGCCCCGGCGGCGATCGAACTTTCGGCGTCGGTCGACTAGTTTGCCCGGCAGATGAAGCATTCGACCGGAGTGGCGGATCAAGCCGTGCAGGAGGCCAGTCGAACCAATAATATTGTTCAGGGCTTGTTTGAGGCTGTCCAACGGATTGGTGAGGTGGTCAATTTGGTCACGGATATCGCAGAGCAAATCAACCTGTTAGCCTTGAACGCGACGATCGAAGCTGCGCGTGTGGGAGGTGCCGGCAAGGGTTTCGCCGTTGTCGCGGCGGAAGTGAAGAGCCTGGCGACCCAAACGGCGTCGGCGACAGCGGAGATACGGACTCATATAGAATCCGTTCAAGAGGCCACCGGAGACGCGGATGGT
>CAXAGK010000257.1:0-6033 GCA_963968305.1 uncultured Rickettsiales bacterium
CGGCGGCGGCGGACATCTATCGCAAGGCAGCACTGGCGGTAGGGAACGAGCCGGAAATCGTCATGATGCGAGACGCTTGGGTCGCCGACAGCCTGGAGGACGCCGCCCGCGTCTAAGGCCCCGAGGTGATGGACGCGTACAAATACTATTGGCGGAACGGCGCCAACGCCTTCCACGAATTCTCGCCGGAAGACGATTTCCAGTTCGAGCGCATCTGGAAGGCCCGCATCATTAACGGTGCGCCCAAGACCTGCGTCACCGAATTCAAACGCTGGAGCGAAGCGACCGGCAGTACCTATTTCCTGCTGCGGCTAAGGCACGCCCATTCCGGCGGCCCGCCGCATACCGAAATCATGCGGGCGATTGAACGGTTCGGAAAGGATGTCATTCCCCATTTGGGAGACTAGTGACTCTCCCGTGGCACCAGTGCCCCCGAATTGCCGACCAGGAAATCCAAGTCGGCGCCTGTATCCGCCTGTAGCACGTGGTCTGTGTAGAGCTTGTAGTAGCCCCGGTCGATGGGACCTTTCGGTGGGGTCCAGTCGGCGCGGCGGCGTTCCAACTCTTCGTTGGAGACTTCCAGATGTAGGCCACGTCCGGCGACATCGAGTTCGATTATGTCGCCGTCTTGCACCAGCGCCAGGTTGCCGCCCGCCGCCGCTTCCGGCGAAGTGTGCAGCACCACGGTGCCGTAGGCCGTGCCGCTCATCCGCGCGTCGGAAATTCGCACCATGTCAGTGATGCCCTGCGCCAAAATCTTCGGCGGTAGCTCCAGATTGCCGACTTCCGGAAAGCCAGGATAGCCCTTCGGGCCGCAGTTTTTCAGTACCAATACGTCGTTTGGTTCCACGTCCAGATCCGGGTCGTTGACCTTCTCCTTGAAGTGATCGATGTTCTCGAAGACGACCGCGCGGCCTTTGTGTTGCAGCAATTCTTCCGTCGCCGCAGAGGGTTTCAGGATAGCGCCCGTCGGTGCCAAATTACCGCGCAACACGACGATGCCACCGGATTCCTTAAAGGGCTCGTCTTCGGTGAAGATGACGTTGCGGTCGTAACAGACCGCGTCCTTTGAGTTCTCCCAGAGCGATTTGCCGTTGACGGTCGGTGCGTCCTTGTGGAGGTGGTCGCCGATTTCCTTGATCACCGCCGGGAGGCCGCCCGCGTAGAAGAAATCCTCCATCAGGTATTTGCCCGACGGCATCAGATTGACGAGACACGGCATATCGCGGCCGAGACGATCCCAATCGTCGAGGTTGAGGTCGATGCCGATGCGTCCGGCAATGGCCATCAAATGTACCACCGCGTTGGTGGAGCCGCCGATTGCGCCGTTGATCATAATGGCGTTCTCGAAGTTCTCTTTGGTGAGAATCTTGTCGATGGTCAGGTCTTCCTTGACCATGTCGACGATGCGCTGGCCGACCATGCGGGCGACGACCTTGCGACGTGAATCCGCGGCCGGGATGGCGGCGTTCGAGGGTAGCCCCATGCCGAGGGCTTCCACCATCGACGCCATCGTCGAGGCCGTGCCCATGGTCATGCAGTGACCGTCGGAGCGCGACATACCGGCCTCCGCATCCATAAAGTCGGCGAGGGTCATCTTGCCGCCGCGCACATCCTCAGAGAATTCCCAGACGGCGGTTCCGGAGCCGATGTCTCGGTCGCGGAATTTGCCGTTCAGCATTGGCCCGCCGGAGCACACGATGGTCGGCAAGCCACAGCTCGCGGCACCCATCAACAGCGATGGCGTAGTCTTATCGCAGCCCGTCAGCAGCACGACGCCGTCCATCGGATTGGCGCGGATCGATTCTTCCACATCCATACTGGCGAGGTTGCGGAACAGCATGGTGGTCGGGCGCATCAGGGTTTCGCCCAAGGACATCACCGGGAATTCGACTGGGAAGCCGCCCATCTCATAGACGCCGCGCTTCACGTGTTCCGCTAGCTCGCGGAAATGTCCGTTGCACGGGGTCAGCTCCGACCAGGTATTGCAGATGCCGATGACTGGGCGACCGTCGAACACATGGGTCGGGTGTCCTTGGTTACGCATCCAACTGCGATGTACAAATCCGTCACGGTCCATTGGGCCGAACCAGGCTTTGCTGCGCCCAGGCTTGTTGTCGCTATTATCGCTTGAGCCGTTATCGCCCGCCATGATCTCTCTCCCGATGGAATTTTTTGGTTGAGCGCAGTGTTTCGGGCGCTCGGGCGGCTGTCAATGCCGGCCTGTGCGGTTAGACTGATTTCCATGGTTGAAGGACGTCTCCCGACCGATCTTTGGGTGAAAGCCCATGTGAAGCGTTGCAGCGCCGAGGGCGTGCCCGTGATCGTGGCGCGGCGCGGCGATCCTCATAGTGGGATCGTGATCCTGAAGCTGAACCAGCTGGACCAAGGATGCCGGGTGATGAGCCAGATACGTGATCTGGATGGTAAGCTCGGCTGGATGGAAGCACTTGAGGGCGCGCTGGTGCCGGAAGCGGAGGCCGATGCGTATATCGCCCGACAAGCCGAGCGCGACCCGGACCTCTGGGTGATCGAGATTGAAGACCGGCTCGGTCGTCATTGGGTCGACGGAGCGGTTTTCTGAAATTATAGAAAATTCTAATTGATACAGGTCAATGCTCTTCCCAAGGGGCCTTTTAATCTTCTCGGTGGGGAAGTTTACGGTTCGGGTTTAAGGGGGAGCGATGAGTTTTTTCGAATGGAACGACGGTATGAGCGTCGGAGCGCATCTGATCGATTCCGATCACCGCGCTCTAATCGCCATCATCAACGAATTGCACGACATGCTGGAGGAGACCGACGGCGCGGTCGATCACGCGGTCTTAGCCAAAGACTTCAAGGAGCTGGTAACTTATACCCAGTATCATTTTTCGCGCGAGGAAAGCATGTTGCGCCCAGTCAACTATAATCAGTTGACCGGGCATGCAAAATTCCACGGCAGTTTTACGCAGTTCGTCTACGACATGCGTAACAGGATGGCGCGCGCGATTGACCGTGAGGCCATCGGGTAAAAGGCTGCGGAACAGACGATCCCGTTGTGACCTCTAAAAACCGCGATCTCTCGTCGGGCAAAATGTGCGCGATATAAGGCACGGTGAATATCGATTAGTTTCCTCTCCATCTGCTCGCGCTAATTCTCCGGCAATGTTACAAGTGCCAGATGAGCTGATGTGACGGCGTCGCCTTTGACGAGCCGCGCGGCTGCAAGCGTCAGGCGGCGTTCGCGACACGCGCTATTTGTCTCCGAGGGCGGTTGGGCGAAAACGGGTATTTCCTGTTCGACGTCCCGGTCGTGTAGGAGAGCGAACCATGGTCCCGCAGTCGTGGCGTAGACAACCAGACTGGCCACGAGGAGGATCGCGACGAATATCTCAAGTTTAAGGTTGGTTGGCATATGTTCCGACGATGCCGGTTTATTAATTTAAAATTTCAGTCGAACTTGTTTGCGACACGGCTGCGCTCCCTTTTCGGTGCCATCGTGATACATGACGCGGTATCGTTAATCTAATACGTTAACCATCGGAGGCTCTTATGCTGATATCGACCGACGCCCGTACCGCTGCGAAAAACGACACCGTCAGCATGGTGGATGATCAGGCTTATACAGGGCGCGAATATATCGGCAGCGCCCCAAAACCGGGGACGCCGGGATACGGGCAGGAGGTCGGTGGAGAGGAAGGGGCGCCGCAAGCCTATCTTGTGATGCAGCCGCCGCACTCAGTGACGCGGCCGCATTTTCACCAAACCAACCAGTTTCAGGTCTTCGTCAATGGCGGGGGCGCGGTCGGCAAGACGCGTGTCGACCCTTTGACTGTTCAATACGCGGGCGCGAACACGCCCTATGGCCCTATTCAGGCGGAGGCCGAAGGCGTCGACTATTTCACTCTGCGCCAGTGCTGGGATTCCGGCGCTAAATATCTGCCGGAGAGGACTGACATGCTGATTAAAGGCAAGCAGCGCCAGGTTATCGGTGGAAAAGCTGCCAGCGATGCCGAAGGTCTACCGAGATTGGGTGAAGACCCGCGCCGGGAAACATTAATCGAGCCTGCCGATGACGGTTTGTTTGCCGAATGGCTGGGTGTCGCTCCCGGCGGCAAGGCCGTACTGCCGAACGCAGGCGACGGCGGCGGGCAATATCACGTCGTGGTGTCGGGCGCGTTGCGTCGCAACGACATGGAATTGCCGAAATTGTCGGTTGAATTCGCGTCACCAGACGAGGGGGTGGTTGAGGTGGAAGCGGGAGCGAATGGACTTGGGCTGCTGTTGCTGCGCTTCCCAAAGGTTTGACCGTTTCCGGCTGGCCAGGACGACGGTCAACACAATGCCGATGGCGGAGGCTACGGCCATGATTGCGAAGGCTGAATTGCAGTCAACGTTCGTCTCAAATTGCGTGGCGCTGAGCCAAGCACCTAAACCACCACACATATGATGAATCATGGTGACGAACCCGCTTAGCGCGCTGATATTCTGGCCCCCGAAAGCGTCGAGTAAGAAGACGACGGTCAGCGGCGCGGTAATTCAAAACGTGAGGCCGTAGAGGAGCGAAAATATTAGCAATCGAAAGCGGATCCTTACTGAAGAAGATCAGCAGGAAGATTGCGACCCGCAAGAAGAAGCGAAACAATGTCGGCGCGGCAGGACCCGATTGGTCGCTCCATACGCCTGCTGCGAGCACACCGAGCAGTCCTGCGAAGCCCAGAAAGGCTAATAAATTTTCAGAAATGAGCGTGCCGATTCCCAGATCTGGCGCGAAGGCAACGACATGGGTGGAGACGAAGAAATCTTTAAATCCGCAAATGGCTTAGACACTGATTAAAAGCCAGAAATATGGCGTCCGTAAGATGGCCCGAATGATCCAAAGGTGGGAAGCACCTCCGGGCGCGCCATAGCGGTGTCGGCGCGTTCCTGCAGGGCCCAAAAGATAAACGGTACCAATGTATGGTTCGCGATGCCGAGCCAAATAAAGACCGCCCGCCATCCCGCATCCGCCAAGACGAGCTACAACCCTGCGATGATAACCAGCTGCCCAGGGCCCATGCCTTTAATGGCTGCAGCGTTGGCGAAGCCCGTTCGGTTTGGAAACCGACTGGTCAGCATGACACCGACCGGCGGTGGAGACGCCAGACCGGCACCAATTCCGAACACCATTCCGTAGAGAGCGATGACCTGCCAAGGCGCGGTCACGAATCCCAAGGCACCGATCCCGGCAGCGCTCAGCGCGAGCCCGCTGGAGAGTATCAGGCAAAGTGGAAACCGATCCGCGAGCGAACCTGCAATGAATAGGCAAATCGCCGAGATCACGAGGAAGACCGACACGGCCGCATCGATGGCCTTACGTTCCCAATCGAACGCTTCTGCCATGGGTTCTAGAACTAGGCCGATAGCATGTCGCGTACCTCCGGTGAGAGACAGGACGAGAAATCCGGCAGCTAAGGTTATGCTGCCTGCGAGCGCGGGCCATCGACCGGTTATGGATTTAGGCTGTATCCCGCTCGTCGATGCATTCGCGTTCGGCTTCCATTCGGGCCAAGATCGGGAATTCTACTCAGGTGACTACATCGCCATGCCGCTCGGTGAGTTTGGTGCTGATTTCATCATAGGTAGCGTTGGTGACATAGGTATGGAGGACTTCGTCGAAGATACGATCCGGCATGTCTTCCCAGTGTTGTGCTTGCGACAATTGCGCTAAATCGACGGTCAGGTCCGTAAGCCCATGGATGTCGAACGCGCGACTATACGCTGGAGTTGAAGCATAGAGGGCGATTCTGGCACAGGCGTCGCGAACCCGTTCGGCCAGTGTTTCCACGTCCGCTGCCGTAGCGACCATCGGTTTCATGGGGACGGCAAAATAGTCCATTGAGCGTTCGGAGCGCGCGATCCCTTTGGTGGCGGCGGGCAGAATGATGTCGCAGATAAACTTTGGTGTGGAGACCGGATGCGGACTCTTGCCGTCGTCGCCTTCGCTTGCTGTCTCGCAGATGCGCGGGCCAATGGCCGCCAGGTAAATTGGTATTTCCAGATTCTCAATGGGGC
>CAXAGK010000258.1:0-6025 GCA_963968305.1 uncultured Rickettsiales bacterium
CCTCCTGCAGGATCGCGAAGGAGACGACGTCGCGCGGCGCCGTGTATTTATCCGTGGTCTCCGCATGACCGTAGTTTTGGACGAATTCCTCGCCCTCGCTGTTCAACAATTTCCCGCCCAGCTTATAGCGGAACGGATCCCACATGATCGGATCCATGCCGACCATGCGCGGCGCCAAATGGCCGATGGGGAAGAATTGTACGAATTCCATATCGATGAGTTCCGCACCGGCGCGCAGCGCCAAGGCATAGGAATCGCCACCCATATTCACCGACGCGCTGTTCCGACGATAAAGCCGCGTGAGACCACCCGCCGCCAGGATGACAGCCTTGGCGTCGATGCGGACCGGCTCTCCGGTTTCCATATCGATCCCAACAGCCCCGACCACCCGGCCATCCTCGACGACGACGCTGGTGATTGTTAATTCACCGGCGCGGCGCAAATTATCGGCGCGGCCGATTTGCGTGCGCAATGTCTTCGCCACCGCTGGACCGGTGTTTAGGAAATCCACATAGACGCAGCGCTCGACCTGATGTCCCGGCGCCATGACCTGTTTCATATGATCATCTTCGCGCGCCCAACCGATCTTCCAATCGCCCAGCTCACGAATGCGGATCGGCGCTTCTTCGCACAAGACCGCCGCCAGCTCCTCGTTACAGAGGCCGCGTCCCGCGTCGAGCGTATCGCGTAAATGATGGGTCCAATGGTCGGGTTCCTGCTCGCCGACCGCCGCCGCGACGGTCATCTGCGCCATGATGGTGGCGCCGCCCCGTCCAATCAGGCTTTTGTCGACCAGCACCGTATCGGCGCCATTGCGGGCCGCAGCAATCGCCGCATACATACCGGCCGCACCGGCACCAACCACGAGAACGTCTGTCACTACATCAGCTGTCATCGTCTCAATCTAATTCCTCTACAATGGCCCGTATCTTCACGCGCCGTTGGTCAGGTGGAAAATTTCCGGCACCCCGACGGATCGTCGACCGCTGATCCCACATCAGCACATCACCGGCGGCCCACTCATGAGTATAAGTGTTCTCTGGACGGGTCGCATGAACCATCAAGTTTTGCAAGAGGTCGACGCTGTCCGAAGGTTCCATCTCACGAAATCGCCGCGTGCGGGTTTCGTTGAGATAGAGGTGTTTGCGCCCGGTCGACGGATGCACGGTGACAATGGGATGCACCGCGTCGTTGGATTTCTCCTCCTGGTCGTCATCGAGGGCATTTTCGTACATCGTGCCACCGGGCCCCGCACCGTGGCGATGCAATCCAGTCAGGGTCACCGCCCGCACCTGCATGTCCGCATCCAACGTGTCATAGGCATTGCACATATCGGCGAAAATCGTCGCACCACCTTGGGAGGGCACTTCAAAGGCGTGCAGAATACCGAGCTCCGGCGGGTCTTGAGTATAACTGCCATCGGAATGCCACGTGGTCGCGCGTATATTACCGAACGCATCAATGGAGCCGTCCTCCGCGACATTGGTCAACCATGAGAGATCGGGAAACCCCTGATGCCGGTATTTCCTCAAGACATGTTCCTAAAATGGCCCAAATACACGGGCAAATGCGCGGAAGGCCGCGATCTCCAATGCGTCGCCGGAGAAGACGAGTACCTTGTGTTTGCCGATAGCCTCCAACACAGCGACACGAGCCTCAGGCGACAGCTCGGCGCTCAGGTCCAGTCCTTCAACGCGCGCGCCGATGGTCTCTCCAAGAGGGGTGATCGAAATACCGGTCATGGCTTGCCCTCCGATACGTGAAACGCCGTCTCCAAGCACCGACCGTTAGAGACTCAATCCACGATCGGGGAAATTTTGTCGCCGTTCACTAGGAACCGTCCCGAACCGTAACCCGCCGCTTCCGGGATCGTCATAATACGATGCGCATCGCCGTCGACTTCCTTACTCCTCGGTAGGACGGTCACGACCTCGCGCCCGACGGTCACTGCCATGGCGGCTTCAACGGTTGCATTCACCTCCAAAAGCTCAAGGTTGAGGCGCGTCGGGAACATCACGTTACGCTCGCCCTTCTCCCCCGCTTCGACGGCGCTTGGCGGGCGGACCCACACGGACTGCACGGATTCGTTGCCGTCGTGCACCGCGTGTTGGCGCCGCGGCATGCGCGCCAGGAAGAAATGCGTGTCGAATCGCTTCGGTCGCCCTTCCGGCGTGATCCAATGCGCGAAATACGCCATCCGATCGCAACAAAGGATCAAATCCTCTTTCTCGATAATTTCGCCCCAACCCACATCACCCTTATTCAAGGCCACGTGATACTTATCGTAGAAGGCCGCCGCTTCATCCCCTTCGAGCACGGTCTCCACACTGGTATGACGGGCCAGCACGACACCGCATTCCTCAAAGGTTTCGCGCACACCGGCAATCCGCAGCGCCGCTTCATCCTTGGATAGCCCCGCGACACCGTCGCAACGGGCAATGAGAGCGTCATCCGTGTCTTCCGGATCCACCAAACCGCCCGGGAAGACCAAGGCGGAGGCGAAATGCATCCGACTATTACGTTCGACCATGAAGACCTCGATACCTTCATCGCCGTCTCGAATGAGCAGGACGGTGGCGGCGGGTACCGGGATGGCCGGTTTCTTGTTTTCGTCTGGCATGGAACCTCTCTGAGAGTTTCTCTAAAGCTAATCCGCCGCCCGGCGGTTGCAAGCATTGTGGGCCTGTAGACTTTAATCGGACGTGCTATGTCTATCGACAAACATTCATTTTCAACGGAATGACGACATGCCGAACGAATCGACGCCGCTGACGCAGGCGCATCTTACGACCAGCGAGACCATCGAAACCCTGCTGCAGCGCCGCAGCATACGGAAGTACAATAACGAACCGGTGACGGACGAGCAGGTCGACGCCATTCTGCGCGCCGCCTTTCGCGCGCCGACCTCGTCCAATATTCAATCCTACAGTGTGATTACGGTCCGCGATCCAGAGACGAAACAGAAACTGTCGGTACCGACCGGGAACCAAAAGCACATCATCGATTGCCCGGTCTTCCTGGCATTCTGTGCCGACCTCACGCGGCTCGAACATGTGCTACAAGGGCACGGACACACGCTCGAGGACAATAATATGGAGATCGGCTTGGTCTCCTCCATCGACGCCTCATTGGTCGGTATGTCCGCCTATCTCGCCGCCGAATCGCTCGGCATCAAGGGCGTGATGATCGGCGCGGTGCGGAACGACGCGGTCAAGATCGCAGAAATTCTGGGCCTGCCAAAATTCGTCTATTGCGTCTTCGGTATGTGCTTGGGCTATCCCGACGAGCTACCGGCGCAAAAACCGCGCATGCAGCAGGATTTGGTCGTACATCGCGAACGGTTCGATCCGACGCAATCCGCCGCCGCCGTCGAAGCCTACGACCCAGCGCTCAAAGAGCACTACGAGGCCATCGGCAAGGAGACCACCCCGGATTCCTGGAGCCACGACATGGACAAGAAGTTCAGTCCGCAACTGCGTGAAGGTCTGCGCGAGCAGCTGAAAAAACAAGGCTTCGATTTTAGGTAAAGAATTGCTGTCTAATCGCCCAGGCAGCTAGATGACGGATAACGATTTCACCTCCCAGTTCCCCGGCCGCGGAGCCGGGGTCCAGCGCCCTCGGTACGTCATGCCCGCTAGGTCCTGGATCGCTTCCCGTCCGGGAAACGATGTCAGGGATTTCCTTCTCGGATCAACTCGGCATTGCTGCGGTCACGGTGATCTCGAAGAACGCTCCCTGCTGCAGAGGTGCCCCGATACAGGTCCGTATGGGAAGCCGTCCCGGCGTGAGCCAGGCGGTCCAGGCGTCGTTGAAGGCCGCGACGTCTCGTTCGACATCCGTCATGTGAATTAAGGCTGTGAGAAGCCTCGACTTGTCAGTCCCCACCGCCGCCAGATGCCCATCTATCACGGCTAACGCTTGGCTGGTCTGCTCGGCGATGGAAAGTGTGTTGTCCGAGGGCACGATTCCCGCGACGTAAGCAACGCCATTCCAAACGGTTACGTCAGATCGGTGCTTCAGGTTCTTGGGATTGATGTATTGGGGGTCCATGTGTCGTTCTCCCTTTTTTATTCGAAACAGTAATTAAAATGGCGACCGCGCTACGCGGGCTTTCCACTGAACGGCAATCGGCCGAATTGGCCAAGCGTGGTGGGCCCTCTCGCATGGCTCGAGGCGGCGCCGAGTTCGACAAAGCCCGAGAGCGCATCCGGCGTACAATCGTCGGCAACGAACCTGAAACCGACGAAACACCCCTCGACCATGTGGAGCACCTGCAGATCGAAACCGGTGGCCGTCATAGAGCCGGTCGCCTCCCCCTCGCCGTATGGCGTCTTGTGCACGCCGGTCAGCTCATCGCCGCCCCTGTTTAGAGCCAGGACATGGCGTTCAGGTCCGGTCGCGAAATCGATCGTGATAACCCACTCTCCCGAGACGTCGCCTTCAATAGAGCGATTATCAGACAACTCCGGCCGCGATTTCGTCAACGCTTCGAACAACGCATCGGCAACCAGTACCGAATGCTCATCGCTGAGCGCGAAAGGGTTAATCATGCTGGATTTGTCGGTGCCGCCGAAGTCATCGATCAAGATGCGGGGACTTCTCGATAGAAGTTCCGCTCGCAGCTCGACATAGGTCAGGTCCGGCTGGCACTCGGACCAATCGACCTGCAGGCGGGGAATACCGCCTGCCAACTCGTACATCTCGAGCTTAAGCGCATTGATCGGCTGTAGGCGGTCCCTCACCGTATCCAGCCTTTCCCGCCAACGCTGCTGCTCGGCCGCGTGATCGTGTGCGAACCAGCGCTCAACGGCAGCTATGGCTCCCACAATCTGTTCCTTGCCGATCTTCATGACGCGACCGAAGCTGTGATGCGGCGGGCCGTTGTACCATGCCGCCTGAACCAGCGGTTTGCGGCCAAGCAACAACCCCGATGCCGCAGGCCCGCGCATCAACTTGCTGACACTGTAGACGACCAGATCGGCGCCGTGCGATGTCCAGTATTCGGGAAAGGTCAGCGGCTCGGACGCCGCATCCACGATGATCGGAACGTTAGCGGCGCTAGCCTCCGGCTGGATCTGGTCGAACTTCATCGTCGCATCCGCGTCGCGCTCTGCCAGCAGTAGGATGCCCACGACATTATGCGCTTTAAACGCGGCTTTCAGACCGGCGACATCTTCGACCTCGACGATCTCCGCACCCACGAGGCGCACACCCTGATCATAAGCAAATCGCTCACCCTTGCGTGTCAGGACGACCCGCCGCTCACCGTTGAACAAGCCCGGGAGGCGCAACATACGTAGAGGATCGTTCGCCGCGACGCAGGCCGCCGCCCCCAACGAAAGCCCGGTGGCGGATCCGGCAGTCACAACGCCCCATTCCGCCCCCGTCAGCTCAGCAAGGCGTTGGCCGACGGCTTCAGCCAGCTCTTCCAATATCACATGGTGATGCGACGCACTCTCCATTGCGTCCCGCACCGGATCGCTCATCGTGCTGTTGCCGTAGACGGAGCGCGACGAGCCGCAATTGACGATTGGCTCCACACCGAGCCGCCGATAGACGGCCGCAGTTTCCTGTTTCGAGTTTTGGTTCGTGTTCGTCATGGCTCTTGCTTGCCTTTATCGGGTCGTTAGCGTTGAAACCGCTCAGGGTCGAAGGGTGACAAGTCGAACGGTGGAGGTCTCCCCGCCACAATATCCGCTACGAGCTTGCCCGTCATGCCGCCAAGCGTCAGGCCAGAATGGTTATGTCCAAAGGCGAAGTATACGTTCGGATGGGTTTCCGAGCGGCCTATCACAGGAAGACTATCGGGCGTTGAAGGTCTATGTCCCATCCATTTCGTTTGCCCCGTATCGGCCAGCCCAGGCAACAGATGCTTTGCCAATGGGACGAGCCGCTCCGCCCTTGGATAATTCGGTGGGGCGCCGACTTTGGCGAGTTCAGTCGTACCGACCACCCGGACACCGTCATCGATCGGCGCCAAAGCGAACCGATGGTCGCCGGATATCACGGCGCGATTTAGGACGAC
>CAXAGK010000259.1:0-5961 GCA_963968305.1 uncultured Rickettsiales bacterium
GGAGGACAATCCCTCCGATTGCCAAATCAATTCCGCCAACGCCGCCAGACCGAGCGTCTTATCGTCGATCGGGCCGAGTTCCGGATGCAGAATTCTCGCATGTTGCTCGATGAAACCGGTATCCACCTCGCCCGACGCAAAGGCTTCGCTGCTGATGGTTGCGGCCAGGAAATCCAGATTGGTCGTTGTGCCAACAACATGGGTCTCGTTCAGAGCATGCCGCAAACGGTTGATCGCGCTCAATCGGTCGCTGTCCCATCCGATGATTTTCGCGATCATCGGATCGTAATGCATGGTGACTTCGTCTCCCTCTCTGACACCGGTATCGATGCGAAGATGGTTGTCTTCCTCGGGCATCCGAAAATGGGTCAAAGGCCCCGGCGACGGCCTGAAGTCACGCGCCGGGTCTTCCGCGTAAAGCCGCACCTCCACCGCGTGCCCATTCAGCGTGATATCCGACTGTTGCATCGGCAACGGCGCGCCGTCGGCCACTCGAATTTGCCATTCCACGAGATCCACACCGGCAATCATCTCACTCACCGGATGCTCGACCTGCAGACGGGTATTCATTTCCATGAAATAGAAACAATCCGGTGCGCCCATGCGTTCAGTTTCAACCAAAAACTCGACCGTCCCCGCGCCGACGTAGTCGATGGCCTGCACTGCTTTCACCGCTGCATCCGCCATTGCGGCGCGCATCTCCTCGGTCATGCCGGGTGCAGGCGCTTCCTCGACGACCTTTTGGTGGCGACGTTGGATCGAACAGTCGCGCTCAAACACATGCACGGCGTTGCCGTGAGAATCCGCAAAGACCTGCATCTCAATGTGACGCGGTTTGCCAAGATATTTTTCGATCAACAACGTATCGTCGCCGAACCCGGCTTTTGCCTCTCGCCGCGCACCAGCGAGTCCTTCCTCTAGGTTTTCTGCAGCCTCTATCATGCGCATGCCGCGTCCACCGCCACCGGCGGCTGCCTTTACCATGACCGGGAAACCTATTTCCGCCGCGGCCGCGATCAACACGTCATCCGATTGGTCATCGCCGTGATAGCCCGGCAGTAGCGGCACTCCTGCTTTCTCCATCAACGCCTTGGCTTCGCTTTTCGAGCCCATGGCCCTGATGGCGGCTGGCGGCGGGCCGATGAAGACAGCGCCGGCTTCGGCACAAGCTTCCGCGAAGGCTGCGTTCTCCGACAGGAAGCCGTATCCCGGATGCACTCCATCGGCACCGGTTTCGCGGATCGCAGCGACTAGGGCGTCCACCTTCAAATAGCTCTCTTGCGCTCGGGCACCGCCGATATGACTGGCTTCGTCCGCAGTCTGCACGTGCAGCGCATCCGCGTCCGCATCGGAATAGACAGCGACGGTCTTGATCCCCATCCGCCGGGCCGTTCGCATGACGCGGCAGCCAATTTCGCCCCGATTTGCGATCAGAATTTTTTTAATCACTTTGGCACACCCCAATTCTATTCATCGTCAATCCGCGGCGTGCGGCCACGGGTATAATGGATCAATTCGTAAAAACCGAATAGCAGTAGCAATACGCCGACGACGATCTGCACGGAAACCAACATCTTGATACCGGTGGAGATGGGAACAATTTCTCCGTAGCCGACCGTACTAACGGTAATCAGTGAAAAGTATAGTGCATCAGGGAAACTCAGCTCCGTCGTCCGGCCTAATATTAGGAATTGCGGTTCGCTCGAAAACCGGCCCGCGATGCGATAAACACACGCAAAGACAATCACCAGCATCGAGTAGAAGGTTAGAAACGCGAAAGCTGGGACGAGCAATTCGGAGACTCGTTGGAAGAATTCCTCGAACAGAATACCCGTATCGAGCATAAACGTCGCGACGTCGTGGCTGGCGAAGAACAATGTCGCCCCGATCGCGCCCATGAACGCCAACAACAGAACCGTCTTGGCTTCGCTTCCCTCAAACCATTTGCGGGCAACGAAGGTAAGGATGGCAAAGACAAAGATGGGGACCAACCACCGCAACACCCGCCCGAAATGCCGCTCTTCGCGGACCCGGTGAGCTGTGACAATGGACTGGATATCGCTGCGTCGGAGCGCGGCTCCTGCGACGAAAGCGACCAATGGGAAGGTGTAACCAACATGCGCCGCCCAGCCCGGAACGTTTTGAAAATTGGTCAGAGTGAAGAAGATAAAAACGCACGTATAGACACTAATGAAATTCGCGAGAGAGAGCGAAAAGAAGACGCTGCTGTCAAACAGCACGTGAATGGCGACCACCAACGCCGCGAACATCAGGACAAAGAAATAGCCGCCGATCTCCTCAACCGATAACTCGATCAAGGTTAACAGGAAGATCGTCAGGGTAATCCCGAGTATGCCCTTGCCTCGCATAAATGCCATCGGCAGCAGCCCCTACCCTTCACCCGGATGCCAAGACGCAGGGCGTTTCTCGACGAAGCTTTGGAAACCTTCACGCGCCTCCGCCGATTGGCGGGTTGCGGCATGCTCGCGCGCCAATTCGGCGACCGTCGCATCGTCGAGGACCAGGCCCGCCATCTCCAGCGCGAGTTCCTTAGAACGTCGCACCGCTGCCGGACCGTTGAGCAGGATCGAGTCGATTACCGGCGCCACGGCCTCGTCGAGCGCCCCGGTGGGACACACCTCGTGGACGAAGCCGATCTCCTGGGCCCGCCTCGCATCAAAGCGCTCCGCCGTTGCCGCATAGCGGCGTAAATGACGCACTCCCATCGCCGCGATCAATTGCGGAAAGATGGGCGACGCGTGGGCGCCCCATTTCACCTCAGCGACCGCGAAGATTGCATCCTCGCTGGCAATGACGACATCGCATGACGCCGCGAATCCGGTACCACCGCCGATACATGCCCCATGAATGAGGGCTATGGTCGGGACGGGAAAAGCGTTCAAGTCGCGCATCAATCCGGTGAGGAGCAACGAGACAGCGTCGTTTTCTTCTTTTGACATCGCCGCCAGCTCGCTTTGAAACTTGAGGTCGACACCTGCTTGGAAGTGGCGACCATTGCCCCTCAAGACGAGTGCCCGCAACGCCGCGTCTTGCGCCAGTTCCTTCAGTCCGTCGCTTGCAGATTGCAAAACATTCCGGTCATAGGCGTTGTTCACTTGCGGGCGGTTCAGCGTCACGGTCGCAATGCCGCGTGGATCTCGCTCGACCAGAATGACAGGTTCGCTCATGATTTGATCCTCTCTCAATTACATCCGGAAGACGCCGAAATTCGTCTTCTCAATTGGTGCGTTCAAGGCCGCCGATATCGACATACCGAGGGTCCGACGGGTCTCCGCCGGGTCGATGATGCCATCATCCCAAATACGCGCAGACGCATAATACGGATGTCCTTCCCGGTTGTACTGATCGACGATCGGTTGCCGGAACTCGGCTTCGTCTTCCGTGCTCCATTCCTCTCCTTGGCGGTCATAATTATCGCGGCGAACGGTTGCCAACACACTGGCCGCCTGCTCACCACCCATGACCGATACACGGGCATTCGGCCACAGCCACAGGAATCGAGGACTAAAAGCACGCCCGCACATGCCGTAATTTCCGGCGCCGAACGATCCGCCGATGATAACAGTGAATTTCGGCACATTGGCGCATGAGACCGCATGGACCAGTTTCGCCCCCGCGCGTGCGATGCCCATGGCCTCATACTTCTTACCAACCATGAAGCCAGAGATGTTCTGTAGGAACAGCAGCGGAATGCCGCGCTGACAACACAGCTCGATGAAATGGGCACCCTTCTCTGACGATTCATTGAAGAGGATACCATTGTTGGCCAAGATGCCGACCGGGTAGCCATGGATATGCGCGAAACCGCACACCAAGGTCGTCCCGTAGAGTTGCTTGAACTCATCAAGTTCGCTGCCGTCGACGATACGGGCGATGACCTCACGCACGTCATAGGGTCGTTTCAAATCGGTTGGCACCACGCCGTATATCTCCGACGGATCGTAAAGTGGTGCGCGAGGTTCGCACATGCGGATGTTCGGTTGCTTCACACGGTTTAGATTGGAGACAATCCGACGCGCGATTCCCAAGGCATGGTTGTCGTCTTCCGCATAATGATCGGTGACGCCGGACTCCCGGCAATGAACATCCGCCCCGCCGAGCTCTTCCGGTGTCACGATCTCGCCGATAGCAGCTTTCACCAGCGGTGGGCCACCGAGGAAGACGGTGCCTTGATTGCGCACGATGACCGCTTCATCCGCCATTGCCGGAACATAAGCGCCGCCGGCCGTGCAAGACCCCATCACCACCGCGATCTGGGGAATGCCCGCCGCCGACATGGTCGCTTGATTGTAAAAGATGCGGCCGAAGTGATACCGGTCCGGGAAGACACCGGTCCATGTGGGCAGGTTCGCTCCGCCGGAATCGACCAAATAGATGCAAGGAAGATTGTTCTCGCAGGCAACTTCTTGGGCGCGTAGATGCTTCTTCACCGTCAGCGGATAATAGGTACCGCCCTTCACAGTCGCGTCGTTGGCGACGATGACGCATTCCGTGCCCTCGACGCTGCCGATACCGGTGATGATCCCGCCACCCGGCACGACATCGTCGTAGACCTCATGCGCCGCCATCTGCGAGAACTCCATAAACGGAGACCCCGGATCGAGCAAAGTGCGCACCCGTTCTCGCGGCAACAGTTTGCCCCGCGACAAATGGCGCTCCCGGGATTTCTCCCCACCGCCCTCTTTGACGGAATGCACCTTCGCGTGCAGATCGTCGACTAGTGCTTGCATTTCGGCGGCGTTCGCGCGGAATTCCTTCGAGCGCGGCTTGGCCGTCGTTTCAATCGCAGGCATCGCAATCTCTCCCTATACTCATTCGGTCCCTTGGCGGGCACCGATGCATCTAAACTCTCCAAGCTTGTCGCCAAGCCTGAAACATCAACACGTTCCACAACTCAAACCGCCAATCCCGTACCCCGTCGAGATGCTCGCGCCACACAGCGCGCACCGGCGAGGGGTCGAGAAAATCACCATCCCTAAGCGCTTTCTCCGTCAACAGCGCCTCCGCCCATTCACGAAGCGGCCCCCGCAACCAATCGCCAAGCGGCGGCTCGAACCCTTGCTTCGGTTTATCGAACAATTGCTTAGGCACGTGCCGATCCAGCAAACGGCGGAGCGGTCGCTTCATCTCACCATTCTTCAGCTTCATGCTGAGCGGCAAGCTCCAGGCGAACCGGACGATCTCGTGGTCCAGGAGCGGTGCGCGACCTTCGAGACCGACTGCCATCGTCGCCCTGTCCACCTTCACCAGCAAGTCGTCGGGTAAATAAGAAACCGCATCCGCGTAAGACATACGATCTATCGGTTCGGTGAAGCGCGGATGTCGGGACGGGTCGGCATAATAACCGATATCCGGTTCGGGACATGGTCGACTTGCGGTCCGCCAGCGTGAGATGAAGGCTTCGTAGACAGCTTCCGGCGTACTGGCGAGGCCGTCCGCTGAAAGGCGATACATCTTGTCACCCAATCGCCAAGGCCGCCGACCCATCGAAACAGCGTTGAGTGCCGCTTTCGGAACGACACCTGCAATCATGCCGAGGCGGCCCACGGTGCAGGCCAGCGCCCCGTGCTTTTCCGACCAATGCTTGTTCGCCGCCTCATAACGCGGGTACCCCACGAACAACTCATCTCCACCGTCGCCCGAGAGAGCGACCGTCACATGTTGGCGCGTCAACTCAGCCAAGAGCATCGTCGGCAGTTGGCTGACATCCGCGAACGGCTCGTCATAGACTTCCGGCATCTGCTCGACGAGGCGCAACGGCGCGTCGGCTTCAGCCGTCAGTTCAGTATGATCGGTTCCCAAATGACCGGCCACCGCCGCTGCCTGTTCGGATTCATCGAAGCGTTTGTCTTCAAACCCGATCGTAAAGGTCTTGATCGGTGCTGATGAAACTTTCTGCGCTAACGCCGCGACAGTCGATGAATCGATGCCGCCCGACAG
>CAXAGK010000260.1:0-5954 GCA_963968305.1 uncultured Rickettsiales bacterium
ATATCGCGATTCATCAAGACGTAGGGGATTGCCTGCGCTTGAATCGGTGTTGGCGCCTCGTATCCCGCCTCGCTCACAGCGCGGAGGAGTTCGTCGCTCAATCCGAGATCTTTAAAGCTGGTTTCGTCCATAAAGTGGGCTCTTGAGCCCTCTACTGTTGCTGATGTTCAGTGTCTGTAGACGCGAAGAAATGCGTTTTCGTTCCGCTCGACGTCGTCGTCTTGTCCCGTCTTCGTCAGGATGCTTGCCAAGCCTATATTGCTTAACAAGCTGCGCTTTGGCTGTCCAGCCCGAAGGTATAACTATGCAGGGCCAAAGTCGACTTCAGATAGGATCTATGCGTGTCAAAAATTCCACTGATATTGATTCCCGGCCTATTGTGCGACGATGCTCTATGGGCGCCGCAAACGAAATGGCTGAGCGATATTGCGGATATCGCCGTCGGAGAGACGCAAATCGATGATTGTTTTTCGGCCATGGCGGAAAGAATTCTTGAAACGGCACCCCGACATTTCGCCCTCGCAGGACTTTCGATGGGTGGATACGTTTGCATGGAAATCATGCGCCAGGCACCTGAACGAATTGAGCGGTTAGCGCTTTTCGACACGTCGGGACGGGCAGACACGGCGGATCAGACGAAACGCCGCAAGGCCTTGATCGAATTGGCGACGATCGGAAAATTCAAAGGCGTTACGCCGCGGTTGCTACCACTCTTGATCCACAAGGACCGCCAGAGCGATAAAGAGCTTACGAATGCGGTCATCGAAATGGCCGGCCGGGTAGGTCAGGCGGGATTTTTACGCCAACAGACTGCGATTATGAATCGACCGGATCGCCAAGCGGAAATGGCGATGTACGACTTGCCGACCATGGTGGTATGTGGGCGCCAAGATGCGTTGACGCCGCTCGATCTGCATGAGGAAATGGCGGAACTAATCCCGCATGCACGGCTGTGCCTGATCGAAGAATGCGGACACCTATCGACACTGGAACAACCCCATGCCGCAACCGACCTTATGCGGGACTGGCTTCTGCGGAATTGATACCTAATTGTCTGATTGTCATGCCAAACCCTTACTCCGCTTTAGACGACATCCTGTCGCTTGCCCGCCTCGATCCCACACCTCGGGATAGGGTGCAAATCGCCGGAACCGACCCGGTTCTCGCCACCAACTTCTTCATCGGCACGGCCGGTGCCGCTGCTATCGCAGCCACCGGGTTAGCGGCCGCGAATTTGTGGGAGTTGCGAACGGGACGGTCCCAAAATGTATCAATCGATGTTCGCCACGCGGCCATGGCGATGCGTAGCGACCGTTTCGTGCATCGCAACGGTGAGAAAATCCACGGTTGGGACGCAGTATCCGGAATATATCAAGCTAAGGACGGGCGTTGGCTGCAGTTGCACTGCAATTATCCCCATCATCGCGACCGGACGGTTGCTCTACTCGGAGCCGAACCGGAACGCCCTTCCGTCGCCGCGGCGATCGGGAAATGGGACGCCTTTGATCTGGAAAATGCTGTCACGGAGGCGGATTCAATCTGCGGTCTCGTCCGAACACCGAATGAATGGACGGCGCACCCACAATCCACCGCGGTCGATGGCCTGCCCCTGATCGAGATCGTGAAGATTGCGGATAGCGATCCCGAACCGTTGCCCGAAGGAGACCGACCTATGGGTGGCGTTCGTGTTGTGGATATGACACGGGTGATTGCAGGGCCGATGTGTGGTCGCACACTGGCGGAGCATGGTGCGGATGTCATGCGGATCAGCGGACCCGGCTTGGCTTTCTCGGAAGCCTTAGTGATTGACACGGGATACGGGAAAGTAGCTGCAGAGATCGACCTCACGTCGGACCATGGCAAGGAAACTTTGAGCGACTTGGTGAAATCGTCCGATGTGTTCTCTCAAGGCTATCGTCCAGGCGCTATCGCCGGGCGAGGATTTTCACCAGAAGCATTGGCGGGCATTCGCCCTGGTATCGTATGTGTGTCCCTCAGTGCATTCGGTCATGCCGGGCCATGGGCTGCCAAGCGGGGTTTCGACAGCATCGTGCAATGCTGCAGCGGGATCGTTCACGAGCACAGTACCGGCAGGGAGGGCGATCCATATCACTTACCCGCGCAGGTTTTGGATTATGTAACGGGATATCTAGGCGCGTTCGGCGCGATGGAGGCGTTGCGCCGGCGCGCCACAGAAGGTGGGAGTTGGCTGGTCCGCGTATCACTCGTGCAAACCGCGCATTGGCTCAAGCGTCTTGGCCGGTTCGGGCAGTCTGAAGATGCTCGTGATTTACCGGACCCCGGGTTGCAGGATGTAATGGATTTGACGATGGAGACCGAATCGCCCTTTGGCACCATACGCCATCTTGCCCCCGCGATTACCTTGTCGGAGACACCTTCTTTCTGGGCAAAGCCGCCTGTGCCGTTGGCGTCACATCCGCCAGCTTGGCCTAGCTAGCCAATCGCGCGCTATTTCTTCGGCTTTTTTTGGGCTTGCTCCGGAAGGGGGGCGATACCGCCGGGACGGATGAAATTCAATATATTGAATGCTAATTCCAAAGCTTCAGGACGCGGCATTCCGACCTTGATCCTTGGGTCGTAAAATACTTTTAACATCAGTCTATCGCCGGTCGTGATACACTTCGTTGAACCGAATTCGCTGTATTGATTTTTCTGTACAAACATCGATCTCTTAACGTCGTCACTGTCATTCGCCAAACCAATGATCTGTGTCAATTCCTCCACGATACAGGTGCGCAATATTTTGCCGCTATAGCGCGGATGCCCGTATTTTGCCGGAATGATGACATAGGCCAATCTAATCTCTGGGCCTTGTTTGAAGATCTTTGCCGTGCAGGTCACTTTTCCCACACGCAAGGTGTTCAAAAGAGCAGCTTTCTCGGGAAATTGTTTATCCGGCAGATGCTTTCCCAGTTTCTCTATCGGCTGATAAAGCATTAGGACGTTAACGTCCTTTCCTGGATTGAACCCCTTGGCTACGCGTTTTTCGCGTCTCATTTGGGAAGAAAAAACGAGACTCATCGGATGGTTGGTCGCGGCGATTAATTCGTCGAGATAGTTCGAGAGCATGTTCTCGAATTCTGGTGGCGGTGTACCTTGGATACCGATCTTCAGCGGGTTGACCCACTTGCGAACATGATCGATTTATTTTCCGCTATATTCGCTGAGAAATGCGATCCGGTTAAGGTTTTGAATGATTTCGTAGTTCGTCAACGGCTTCTCGACCGAGATACGTTCTTCTGTCGCATTCGCCGAGACCGCGACAAAGCAAATGAGCGCCGTTAATATTTCGCGTCAAATAGACATGTTCGATAGTGTAGCCGGAAGGAACGGATCGGTCGATATTCCGATGTCTTAACGGATAAAATACTTTCTATCCGGGTCAAACGTCGAGTTCTTCAACAAATTCGGCATTGTTTTGAATGTATTCGAAACGCCGTTCCGCTTTTCTGCCCATCAAGGCTTCGACGAGGCGCGCCGTTTCCTTCGCCTCTTTCGCGCCTTCCAGGTCTGCCTTTCCCGGTATCGAGACGCGCAACAAGGTCCTTGTTGCAGCTTTCATTGTGGTTTCGCGCAATTGCCTAGGTGGCATTTCGCCAAGTCCCTTGAAGCGGCTGACTTCGATCTTGGTCTTGCCAGAGAATACCGTCGACATCAGCTCTTCACGGTGCACATCGTCGCGCGCATAGGCAACCGTGCCGCCATGGCTTAACCGATAGAGCGGGGGCAGTGCTAAGTATAGGTTTCCCCCTTCGATTAGTCCCGGCATCTCTCGGAAGAAGAATGTCATCAATAGTGACGCGATATGGGCGCCATCGACATCCGCATCTGTCATGATGACAATGCGCTCGTAGCGCAATTTTTCGATATTGAAATCACGCCGCGTGCCGCAGCCGAGGGCCTGCATGAGGTCATTTAATTCCTGATTAGCGGCCAATTTATCGTCGGATGCGCTTGCGACATTCAGAATTTTACCGCGCAGCGGCAGGATTGCCTGTGTGGCTCGGTCACGCGCTTGTTTTGCAGAGCCACCTGCCGAATCACCCTCAACGATGAATAACTCGGTCCCGTCAGCGGATTTATTGGAGCAATCCGACAGTTTGCCTGGGAGACGAAGTCTGCGCGTTGGAGATTTGCGGGCGAGGTCGCGCGAGGCCCTTTTACGTTTCCGCTCATCGGCACGTTCGAGAACACGTTCCAACAAATCGTTGGCGTCGGAAGGGTTTCCAGTCAGCCAATGTTCGAAATGATCTTTGACCGAGATTTCAACCAAGCGGCCGGCATCGGGCGAATTCAAACGTTCCTTGGTTTGGCCCTGAAACTGCGGGTCGTGAATGAACACAGATAGCATGACGCTCGCACCGCCGAGGACGTCATCTGCGGTAATTTGGCCGGCCTTTTTGTTACCGGCTAACTCGGCATAGGCTTTCAGCCCCCGGCTTGCGGCCGATCGCAACGCCGATTCATGACTACCGCCCTGCGGTGTCGGAATCGTATTGCAATACGAGCTGACGAAACCGTCCTCATCTTCCGGCCAATGAATGGCCCATTCTACCTTCCCGATCTCGTCCTCCGCGGTGACACGGCCCGTGAAGGGCGTCGGCGTGACAGTGGCGCGGGCACCGATAGCCTCGGTCAAGAAATCCGTTAGGCCGCCGGGGAAATGCAGGACGGCGGCTTCCGGCGTGTCGTCTTTCGCGCCCGCTACAAGACGAGGGTCGCAGGACCAGCGAATTTCTACACCGCGATATAAATATGCCTTTGAACGGGCCATTTTGAACAATATTGCGGCTTCAAATTTATTGTTCTCGCCAAAGATTTCCGGGTCGGGATGAAATCGAATGCTGGTCCCACGCCGATTGTGCACAGGTTCGCCCGTGCTGAGTTTACCGGTAGGGGCGCCGCGGCTGTATGACTGACGATACAGCAACCGGTCGCGTGCGATTTCAATTTCCAATATGTCGGACAGGGCATTCACAACGGACAGGCCGACACCATGTAACCCACCGGATGTCGCGTATATCTTATCGGAGAACTTTCCGCCGGAGTGCAAAGTCGTGAGGATCACTTCCAGCGCGGACTTGTCCTTGAATTTTGGGTGAGGGTCGGTTGGGATGCCGCGGCCATTGTCTCGGATCGTCACGGAGTTGTCGGCCCCCAATTCAATTTCGATCCGACTCGCATGACCCGCGACGACCTCATCCATCGAATTGTCCAAAACTTCAGCGGCCAAATGATGCATGGCGCGCTCGTCCGTACCGCCGATATACATACCGGGCCGTCGACGAACAGGCTCAAGTCCCTCTAAGACTTCAATATCTTTGGCAGAATATCCCGAAGAACTTTTACTGCCCTCAACGCTTTGAAATAGGTCTGACATTTTTTGAGTATAAGAATTAGGTACAGTGATAAGCAAGGCTCATACAGTAGATGAATGCGTTTTGATGCACAAAATGTAGCGTATATAAAGTAGTGGAATAGAATGTTCAAAATACATTCGGTCTTCCGAGAAACTTGTCTCAATCGTTGATCGAATAAGTTACGTTGGCGCTAAGCGGGCATCTGTACGGATCGGAGTTGGAAAATTGATGCAACAAGAACTCAGGCGGATTGTCGAAAGTTTTCTGGTATCAAATAACGGTGGCCTAGCCACCACCAAAGTGACGAAAAAAAGTGGAGAACCCTGATTCAACGCAGGTGATAAGGGGTATTTCATGTACCTGCTCGAAACGGGCAAGGTAGATATCCGTTACGAGGGGAGGACACTCGAAACGGTCGAATCTGAGGGAATCGTCTGCGAGATGTCATTGGTTGACGACGACGCACGCAGTTGGTCTGCCCGCATTAGGTGGTCCAGTTTGAATTTGATTGCATGGTTGGCCTTTGATCCATTGGGACGATGGTTTCCGGGGCCGGCGGGCGGTAGCCCAATG
>CAXAGK010000261.1:0-5942 GCA_963968305.1 uncultured Rickettsiales bacterium
AATGGACCGGAGTTCATCGCACAGGCGATGCAGGACTGGCTGGCAAGGGTCGGTAAAACCTATCCGGATATATCCCGGTTCACCTTGGGAGAACGGATACAACGAACGCTTCAACGGAACCCTTCGCCGCGAGGTGCTCAATGCAGAATGGTTCACGACGACTAAGCAGGCACAGATCGTCATCAACCAGTGGCTCAAACAGTACAATCACTTCCGTCCACATCAGTCCCTGAACATGCGGCCACCGGCGCCAGAAACTCTAATCAGCAATGGCACAGAACTAGGGGGCTACACAGGGACCAGTAAGAACAGGCGTTTCCCCAATGCCTCAATTTACTCGTGAGATTAAGCAGTTTGAAGCCATCAACGGAAAGACCTTCCGCTTTGTCGTAGAATTAGCTCGTGCTGGTGCCAAACAATCTAATGCCGCAACAACGAGCCATCTTCCCAAGAACTTTAGAGGCGAAGTGCGAGCTTTATTGACGACAGCACATCTGAACACAGATCCCGCAATTTACTCAAAACGGCTTGCCGGCGGCGGTCCATTCAAACAGCGAACCGATGTGATGATGGCGGGGCTAACGAAGCTGCTAACTGAACGAAAGAAGCCAATGACACGAGATGGGGCAAAGGCGGCATTTTTTGCGATGGATGAGCTCCGCTTTTATCCAGGCAAAGGACCATTGTCCCAGGCTCTGAATGCTGCGACTGCATTTAAGGTAGCCGCATCATCGAAGAATTTATTCAAGTAACCATTGTCGCCTCAAAGGACAATTAGCTCTTGAAAAGATAAAGGAATTTCGGACAAGATATTTTTGAGTATATAAAAAAGTTAGAAGAGCAATCCTGAGATTGCTTTTCCGAAACTTGTCGGTATATTGGCGAAATTCCGCAAAAATGGGGGAGATTTGGAAAAGTTTTGAAAACAATGCAACCAAGTTGCAACCAAGTGTTTTTAGTCGTTTTCAAACTCCCCGTAAGCAGTTGATAAATAAAGTAAGGGGCTGTAGCTCAGTCGGGAGAGCGCTACAATGGCATTGTAGAGGTCATCGGTTCGATTCCGTTCAGCTCCACCAGTTTCGAAAAGGCCCGGTCGCATAATAGCAGACCGGGCCTTCTCTTTTTACTTAGCCCTATTCCGATCCCTCTTAACCGGTCTATATAAATTTCGTCATGGAAGAAATCGCAGCAATTACACCGACGGACCAAACGGTCCCGATCCAGGAAGCCCATAAATTCGACACCACCGCGTTGGAAGCTTTTATGCGGGAGAATGTCGAAGGGTTCACGTCGCCGCTCGAGCTCAGTCAGTTTCGCGGCGGTATGTCCAATCCGACCTTCATGGTCACTGATGGTGGCGGCAAGCGCTACGTCTTGCGCAAGAAACCGCCGGGCGATTTACTGCCTTCGGCCCATGCGGTTGATCGGGAATTCAAGATCATCTCGGCCATCGCGAGTACCGGAGTACCGGTCTCCAAGGCCTATGCCTTGTGCGAGGACGAGTCGGTCGTCGGGCAGATTTTCTACGTCATGGAATTCAAGAACGGTCGGGTCTTTCGCGGTGTCGACCTGCCGGACCTGGGCGCTCAAGAGCGCGGTGAAATCTACAACAACATGGCCGATATATTGGCCGAATTGCACGAGATCGATTACGCGGCGGTCGGGCTCGGCGATTTCGGGCGCGCCGGCGGTTATTGCGAACGCCAAGTGCGGCGTTGGTCGCAGCAATACGAGGCCAGCAAGACCGAGGACCTCCCAGTCATGGACAAGCTCATGGCCTGGCTGCCGGAGAACATGCCGGACGACAGCCTGACCTGCCTCGCCCATGGCGATTACCGCTTGGAGAATATAATTTTTGCTCATGACAGCGCTGATGTTTTGGCGGTTGTCGATTGGGAGTTGGGCACGCTCGGCAATCCGTATTCGGATCTCGCCTATAATTGCCTGCCTTATTATGCACCTGATCCGCGGCGCGGAAATCTGATGGAAAATAATTCCGCAGTCTCGGGCATTCCAAGCGAGGAAGATTACGTCAACCGCTATTGCAAGGCGCGCGGCCTCACGGAAATTCCGCACTGGAACTTCTATCTCGTGCTGTCGCTGTTCCGCCTCGCCGCCATTGTCCAAGGGGTCTACTATCGGGGCCTGCAAGGCAACACGCCGACGTCGGATGCCTTGGCGCTCGGCAGCCAATGTCTCGACCGCGCGACGGTCGCATGGGAGTTGGTGCAGTCCGGCCAGAAATAAGGGTTTCCCGGAAACGCGACAGCGTTATCCGGGGCCTAATTACGTGATGAAAATCAGACGCTGACTTGTACTCCGGCTCTCCGGCGGGGGAACGGTATCGGGTTAGAATTCCAACACCAATCTTCCCCGCGTACCACCGGCTTCGAGCCGCCGATGCGCTTCGCTTGCCTCCGCCGCGGGCATGCTGTCCGCGATGCGAAGGGTCAGAATGCCCGCTTCCGCCTGCTGTCGCAGCGTGTCTAATTTCTCATACTCGCCGTCGTAGCTGCGCACAGAGGTGGCCGTGAAGGAGATGTCTCGCTGGGGTTCGCCCATGAAGTGGCGCACCGATGTATAGGCACCGCGATCCTTAACCGCCGGAATCACTGCTTCGTTCAGAACCGCGCCGTCTGCGAGACCATCGACACCGTCGGGGTAATGTTCGCGGAACCGCGTCGCGACGTCGTTGCCGCGCGCGACGATGATATCCGCGCCAAGCGACGAGACCAGTTCGTGGTCGGCATCCGACGCATCGGCAATCACCGTGAGGCCCTCGCTCTTTGCCAATTGAATGACGTAGCCGCCATAGGCGCCAGCAGCACCCGTCACCGCCAAAACCTGACCCGGAGAGAGGTTGAGTAAGTCGAGGGATTGCCGCGCCGTCAGCCCGTTCATCGGCAAGCTACAAGCCTGCAAATGGGTGGTGCCGGCGGGGGCAGGGACGACCGCACGCTGGTCGAGGACGATTTGCTCGCGATACGCACCGTGGCTCGCGGTCGGGCATACCATGGCCATGACCGTATCACCGACCTTCACGCCGGTGGTGACGCCGTCGCCCACCTCATCGACGATCCCTGCCGCATCCATGCCGGGGATATAGGGTGGCGGGTCAGCCTTTTGTTGTTCTGCGCGCGCGCCGTTGCGGGCCATCGTGTCGGTCGGGTTCACCGCCGCCGCATGAACCCGCAGCCGCACCTGCCCTGGGCCCGCATGCACTTCCGGTACGTCCACGATCTGCAGGACCTCGGGTCCGCCGTGTGTCATCAATCCCACTGCCCGCATTACATACTTCCTTTCAATCGTTCATTGGTATCGCCCACAACCGTGGGCGTGCCATATCGTAAACTGACGCAAACAAACGGAAGGGCAATATCGTGAGCGCGAAACAAAATAGAAAAATTGTCGAGGATGCTGTCGCCAAATGGCAATCGGGCAACCCTGAGGCCTTCTACCAAATTCTTGATGAGAATGTGAATTGGACCGTCATCGGGACGACCGAGGTTTCCGGCACCTACACGAGCCGGCAGGATTTTATCGACGACGCGGTTCGAAAAATCGGCAAACGCATCGACGGCCAGGTAACGCCCGAAATTGTCGATATCATCACAGAGGGTGACCGGCTTGTTTTTCGATGGGACGGCAGCGGGAAAATGGCGGACGGCACGCCCTATCGCAACCGTTATAGCTGGGCGATGACCTTCAAGGACGGAAAGGTCGTCGAAGGAACCGCCTATCTCGATACGGCGCTGGTCGACCGGCTTATGGAACTTCCATCCGGCTAGAAGCCTATTTGCCGAGGTAGATGCCGATGCGGTCTGCGACGTGTTTCGCATCGGCGCCGACACCGTAGACGATGCCGGATTTTCGTGTGTGCAGGAAATTGAGGCCGAGGAAGTAAAGCCCGGCTGCCGTCGTCTCGCCGCGCTCTGTCACCGGGTAGCCGACCTCATCGGTCACATCCGCCTCAATCCAAGAATAATCGTAACGAAAGCCGGTCGCCCAAATCACCGACGATATACCTTCGCTGGCTAGATCGAGTGTGCCGGGCTCCGGAACCTGCTCTATATCGTCTAAGGCTCCATGGATAGGGTCGTCGCCTTCGTCTGCCGGGAATGAAAGGCCATTCCGCTCGATATAGGTGTCGACATCGCGGCAGAATTTTTCCGAATGCCGGTCAGCCGCCGCGATGTTCTCCCGTAAGTCCTGTCGTAGATGGAGCATCGTACCATCAATGCCGTCGACCCGGCCTAACAGGCGGATGCCATTGCGGTGAAAACCTTGCAGGCTGATCGTGTGCCAGGCGGCGATTTGCGGTTGCCCGCCAAACTTGCGGCGCGGGTCCGCCAAGTCGCTCGCCTTGCGATCCATCAACCCGGTCTTGTCGTACCAATAGTTCAGATCACGGCCCCGATAGCGACGGGGCACCCGCCCAGCTTCGCCGACCGCGAGAAAGACATCCCGGCCCGCCGCGTGCAGGTCTTCGACAATCTGCATGCCAGATTGCGCGGAGCCGACGACCAGTGCCTTGCCAGGCGGTAACATATCGGGCGTGCGGTAGTCGGCGGCGCTGAGCGAGACGATATCGGGCGAGAGGTTCTTGGCGACCGCCGGAATGCTTGGAGCTTGATAGGTTGAAGTTGCGATGATCAAGGCCCGCGCCGTCAACGGGCCGTCCGAAGTCTCAAGCGTCCAGCCGGTCCCCATCGGTGAGGTCCTTGTCACTTCGACGCCCAGGCGCAGCGGGACCGTGAAGCGTTTCGCGTACCCCTCCAGGAGGTCGACGAATTCGTCACGGTTCATAAACCCATCCGGGTCGGAGCCGTCGTAATCCTGTCCCGGTAGGTTCAGGGTCCAGTTTGGCGTGTTCATATAAAAGCTGTCCCACCGTTGGCGGCGCCAACTCCCGCCAACCTCGCCTTTTTCCAAGACGAGATGGTCGATGCCGAGTTTGGAGAGACAGACGCTGGCGGCGAGTCCGGCTTGGCCGCCGCCCACGATGACAACATCCGTCATCTATTAGGCTTCGTCTGGGGTGGTGATCAGCGAGCGGTCCAGCTTCATGCGGAAATCAATGTAGCCAAGTGATGGCGGCTTCAATCCGGCTTGGCTGACCATGTTGTGGGTCTGTCCGCGATGGTGCGCCTGATGCTGGGCGAGATTGGTGAAATAAATGTGTTTCGGCACTTCGCGCCGGTCGCGGTTGTCGAGGCCCAGGGTCCAGAACACGAAGGGCTCGTCGAGGCGATCGACATCTACGTCCTTCGTGAGGGCAATCCAGCGGGCGTCTTCCTCTACGTGATGGGCGGAAAGAGCGGCCAAATCTGTGTGCAGTATTTCGTTCAACCCTGTGAACGTGGAATCGATTCCCTCGATACGCTCGCGGTAGAGGATATCGACCAACAATAGGTGGTTTAACGTCCCCAGGATCGAGCCGAAGAAGGCGCCGCGATCTTCGGCGACCTGTTCCGCTGATAACTCGGCGCAAATGCTGTGCAGGCGTTGATTCGCCCAAGCGTTGTACTGCGCCAGTATATGAGGGTGTGCGAGCATGGCGTCCTATCTCCGATAGCCGATAATCGTGGCTATGGAGAATAGGACGGCGCGGTGCCGGGGCAATTTCGCCGGCACGTTACGCTGCGCGGCGACTGATGAAAATGTCCGCGCAATCGTCGTTGGCGCAATCGGGCGTCTCCGCTGCAACAACAATATCGCCGATCCGCTTGAGCCCGACATCGGTGGGTAGAGCTGGATTGAGGTGGTCCACGGTCTCTCTCTTGCGGCGTTAGCCAAGCCAACGGATGAATGACGCCATGGGCTTAAAAGTGTTCTGTGATTGCGATTGAGTGATGGCGTTGAAGTGCCGCCGGACCGCGAGATGATTTTCGAATATGTTCAACATGTCTGAGCTCCCATCGAGCAAGGATTCTAATGCTTGC
>CAXAGK010000262.1:0-5937 GCA_963968305.1 uncultured Rickettsiales bacterium
ACCGGGGAGAGATCGCCTTTAGCGATAAGTGCACCGGCCTCGGATATGCTCAGATAATAGAGATCGGTCATGGCTCAGGCCTCGTCCCCGGCGCGATAGACATGCGCCGGCTCATCCCAAATTGTCAGATCGTCCGGCATGCCGCGCGTGTGTTTTTGCTTGGCGTCGAGGGCTTTCTGCAATTCGTCCCAATGTCGCCCCTCGAGCTTATGCAGCCCAACGGCTTCGGCTTCGGCTTTTAACGCGTCGCTCGGATTGCTCATCCCATTCTTTCCTTACTAATTGGCCCTAGGGAAAAGTTACGTTGAAATTCTGCGTTGGGGAGGTCATCCGACGAAGTTTTGTCGAATACCTTCACTGAAAGTTTACCAGAGGGCTCTCGTGGGCGATCTAATGTGGGTAACGGCTCCGTACTATTTGATAGAGAAATATAATGATGAATATTAGACATTTCATGTTTGTGGTTTTTCTGACCGGACTCTTCACATTCCAGGCGCCGACTGTACGGGCGGACGACGATGTTCCTATGACCGTGGATCGGATGAACTCCTTGATCGAGGCGATTGACGGGTTGGTCGTCCGTAAGAGCGACGGTTATTGGAACCTAAAGATCGACGGTGTGCCGGTTTTGGTGATCGCGGATGCGGGCCATGACCGGATGCGTATCCTCGTAGGCATCGTCAAAGTCGAGAAACTCGATCTGGAGGTTTATCTCCACTTAATGCTAACAAATTTCACCTCCGCGCTCGATGCCCGTTACGCTGTGGCACGTGGTGTCCTTTGGAGCGTGTTTCTGCATTCCTTGGGTTCATTGACTGACAGTTAATTCCTGAAAGGCGTGGTACCAACGGTCAATCTGGCCCGCACTTACGGTGTTTCCTATTCATCGGGTTTGATGAATTTTGGTGGTGGTAGAAGCATTAGTATTCGCGAACGTGAATTGATCAAAAAGCTGCTCGAAAAGGGAAATATGTTGTGACACAAATCAGGTGGGCAAAAGGAACTTTGTGCTGCTACGGCAATTAGGAATCTTGTTCCATTAAAGCGCCCCTTGTTAGTCTACCTGGGGCTTATAAATGCCTAACTTAGCATTATTGGGAGCACCGGATGTCCGACACGCCAGCCTGGCAGGGCGAACTTTATGACCTGCTGAAAAATGAATTTGATGTGACGCAATTCTCGTATGTGCCCGATGCGGGCCACCGGGAGTTAATCAACCGTTCCATCGCTGATCCGGACGTCCATTCCGTCTCGGTGACCACTGAGGAAGAAGGCGTGGCGCTGCAATGCGGTGCGCATCTTGGTGGCGCGCGCAGCGTGTTGCTGATGCAGTCGAGCGGTGTCGGAAATTGCGTAAACTTTTTCTCGCTGGTTGCTCACGGACGGTTCCCGTTCCTGACCTTCGTCTCCATGCGTGGTGATTTCGGCGAGGGTAACGCTTGGCAATTGGCTATGGGTAAGTCGACGCAGCCTGTGCTCGAAGCATCCGGCATTACTTGTTTTGCTGTCGATCGGGAAGAGGACCTCATCCCGACCGCGCGCGCCGCCTGCACCATGGCGTACCAATCAGATGATGCCATCGCGGTTCTGCTGACGCAGAAGCTGCTTGGCGCCAAAGCTTTCCCGAGCGGATAGGAGAAACCACATGTCATCGAAACCAGGCCTCCGGCTCGGTCCGGACACGGATGTCGCCGACGGCGTCCTCGAACGCCGCCACGCCGTCTCGTCCTTGATTGGCGATCCCGGCGATACGCTTTTCATCTCCGGCTTGGCCGGTAGTAAGGACGATGTGCTTAGCGTCGTTGGCGCGGACAGCACCGCCGCCTTCACCTTATCGGGCGCCATGGGTGCCGCCGTCGCAATGGGTCTCGGCCTCGCGTTGGCGCAGCCGGACCGTAAGGTAGTGGTTGTGACCGGTGATGGTGAATTGCTGATGAATGTTGGCACATTGGCGTCGGTCGGCGTGCTCAATCCGCCGAATCTTTCGATCATATGCGTCGATAACGAGCATTACGGTGAGACCGGCTGGCAAGAAAGCCATACGGGGCGCGGCGTTGATATTGCCAAGATGGCCGAAGGCGGCAGCATTCCGAACGTTCGCACGGTAACGAAAGAGGCGGAGTTGGCCGAAGCCGCCCAGATGTTGAGTGAGGGCAACGGCACGTCTTTCGTGCTGGTCAAGGTAGCACCGACAAAAGCGGCGTCGATCTATCGCTCCCGGGATGCGTCTTGGCACAAAGGAAAATTCCGCGAGGCGCTGCTGGGGCATAACTAATCCCCGGCCGGAATACCCGGCCGAGAATTATACACGTTAAGCTCCTAATTCTTCCGCCAATTCCGGGAAAGTATCGACGACGATGTCGTGGGTTGGATTGGGTTCCGGGTCGGGCGGGCCTTCCGGTCCCCATTCGTCTGGCCGCCGCACGAAGGCGGTCTTGAAGCCGACGGCCTTGGCGGCGTCGAGATCGAAATTGTGGCAGGCCACCATCAGGATATTGCTGACGTCGAGTTGCAGGAACTTGGCGCAGCCCTGATATGCTTCGGGCAAAATTTTATACTTGCCGATGGCCTCGCAGGAAATGACCGCGTCCCAGTTCAATCCGTTCTTGCGTGCAGTGTCGATAATGATCCGGAAACTGAGGATAGTGAACGATGCGCAGATGAACTTCTCGCGCAGTCTCGGCAATGTCTCTGGAAAGTCCGGCCAGCATTGCAGGCTATGGGCCCGGTCCCACCAAATGGCACGGCGTTCCGCTTCGGTAATGGCGTCGAGGCCATAATCGGCGCAAACATCATCTACGCCCATGCGGTGCGAATCGTCGAAATTATATGTCGGCGGCTCGTTCTTGCCGAGCCGCAGCATCCGGCCGAGAGACTTGCGCCGGAGGTCGTTGGCGACGGCACCCCAATCCTTCTCCAAACCGTGCTTGGCGCCCGCTTCCGCGAAAGCGGTGCTGAATCCGGTATGCCAGTCCAAGATTGTGCCGCCCGTATCGAAGGTAAGCGCCTTAATACCGTCTAAGCTCATGGTAGAATGTCCCCAATCCAGATTTAAGAATTTCGTTGATGATTTCACGCACCTCTATAAGGCGCAATAAACGCTTCTGTGAAGCAAGATATCTATCCGATGGTCCAACCGCCGTCGACGAGAAGTGACGCGCCGGTGATCATGGCAGCCGCATCGGATGCCAGAAAAACGATAGCGCCCATCAGGTCCTCGACCTGGCCAGTTCGGCCGAGCTTAATCTTCGATAACACCGCGTCGCGGAACTCCGGGTCCTTGAGCATTTCCTTCGCCAGCGGTGTCTCGATGAAAGTGGGTGCGATGCTGTTTACGCGAATACCGTTGGGGGCGAGTTCCATCGCCAGCGATTTAGTTAGACCCTCAAGCGCCCATTTCGATGAGCAATAAACCGTGCGGAGCGGCCCGCCCACGTGGCCCATTTGCGAGGAGATGTTGATAATTGCCCCCGATTTCTCCGCCGCGAGAAGACCATCGGTCACCGCCTGCGCCACAAAATAAGCCGCCCGCAGATTTAAATCGAGAACTGTATCGAAATCATCCTCGCTCGTCGCCGCCATGGTCTTTGGACGATTGGTGCCTGCGTTATTGATCAGAATATCGAACGGCCCGCGTTCCGTGATTGCGGCCCGCATGGCAGCGGTTTCCAGAACATCCAGAACCAGTGTATCCGCCGTCCTGCCTGAAGCGCGAATAGCCTCGGCGGCTTCTTCTATTTCGGAGCCGGTTCGAGAGATGAGACACACCTCCGCACCGGCTTCACCAAGGGCAGCGGCGGCGGCGAGACCGATACCGCGCCCGGCGCCAGTCACCAAGGCACGTCTACCGTCGAGGCGAAATGACGGCGTTTTCGGCAGGGATGTGGTCATAGGGTGCGTTCTCCCCGGATCGTGATCCGGTGCATGACACGACGGTGGCCGTGATAGTCGTTCAACGCCATATGCTGGGTGCATCGATTGTCCCAAAAGGCTAGGGTGCCGACTTCCCAACGCAGACGGCAGGTGAACTCGGGTCGGGATGCATGGGTGCGTAAAAAATCAAGTAATGGACGGCTTTCTTCCGGCGTCATGCCTTCAATGTGCCGTGTAATTCGGTCGTAACAAATATAGAGGACGGGCTTGCCGGTCTCGCTATGTGGGCGAACCAAGGGGTGTATTGCGGGTTCTGCATGTTTCTCTGGGTCTTTCAGCTTGCCCTTCATTGCCGCCGAGCGGCCCTTCTTCTTGTCGTAGAGATTGAAAGTCTTGAGCTCAGCGATGGCCGCCTTCATGCCGTCCGACAGATTGTCGTAGGCGAGATAGAGGTTGCCGAACATCGTATCGCCGCCTGCCGCCGGGACTTCCTTCGCATACAGCATTGTGCCCATGGAGGGTGTCGGCGTGAACATCTGGTCAGTGTGCCAATTTCCGCCGAAGGTGTGGGTGTCCTCCGGGTTCTTCACGATCTCGATGATTTCCGGATGGTCGGGCAGGCCGGGCATATAAGGGTGGAAATGTGGTTCTCCCCAACGCTTTGCCAAGGCCAGCTGCTGGGCTGGGGTGATGTCTTGGTCGCGGAAAAAGATCATGCCGTGATCGAGCAGGATATTGTGAATTTCCGCGAAGGTATCGTCGTTGACTTCGCGCAGGTCCGCACCGCGTACTTCCGCACCCATCGCGCCCGACAGCGGGATGGCTTCGAGGGTCATTCCGCGGCCTCTGCCTGATCCACACCGATTGTTGGATCGCCCTTGACGGTAATGCGATGCATGACGCGGCGATGATCCGGATAGTCGTCGAGCGCCATATGTAGCAGGCACCGATTATCCCAAATGGCGAGCGTGCCGAGTTCCCAGCGCAGTCGACAGGTAAATTCCGGTCGGGTGGTGTGTTGGAGCAGATACTCGATTAAGGGTCGGCTCTCCTCGCGGGTCATACCGTCGAAATGCCGGGTCGTCCGCATGTCGTTGAGGTAGAGCGCGCGATTACCGGTTTCGGGATGGACGCGAACCAGGGGGTGTGTCGCCAGATCGGCGGGTTTGTCCTGGTCTGGTATTTTCTCAGCCATACGGCGGGACCGTGGTGCCTGTTTGTCATACTGGTTGACTGTGCGCAGACGGCAAGCCATCGCCTTCATCCCGTCGGAAAGTGCCTCATAGGCATGGGTCAAACTGGCGAACAACGTATCGCCACCCACGGGAGGCACTTCCCGCGCGTAGAGCATCGTCGCCATGGCGGGGCTCGGTGTAAAAATCTGGTCCGTGTGCCAATGATCGCCAAAGCGGTTCCGCTCCCCCGCTTCCTTGACGATCTCCATGATCTCCGGCCGTTCAGGCAGGCCATTCAGATAGGGGTGTAGATGAATTTCCCCCCATTGCTCGGCGAAGGCGAGTTGTTCGTCGGGTGTCAGGTTTTGATCGCGAAAACAGATTACGCTATGATCGAGCAACGCTTGGCGGATACCTGCGAACGCGCCGTCTTCAAGTTTCGCTAGATTGACACCCTGAATTTCGGCACCAATGCTGCCGGAAAGTGGTACGATTTTCATCGTCATGCCTCGCTCCTGCTTCACAACCTCATCTTAAGCTGGTCGAAGGATGAGGCTTTCGAAATGCTAAACCGTACCTTCCGCTTTTAACGCCGCGATTTCCTCTTCGGACATTCCCAGCCAATCGCTGAGGATAACTTCGTTATGTTCGCCTAAAAGCGGCGCAGGTTCCACCTTCACGTCATTACCGCTCATACGAACTGGCCAAGCGGGCATCTTCACCTTGCCGCGCGTCGGATGGTCGATCCATTGGAAAATACCGCGATCTTCGAAATCCTGATTCTCGCTGAGCTCGAGCGTGTCGTAGATGGCGCCGCAGGGCACGCCGCCGCCGCCGATCGTCTCCATGGCTTCCGCCTTGGTACGCTCCATGGTCCAGGGCTCGAGCA
>CAXAGK010000263.1:0-5936 GCA_963968305.1 uncultured Rickettsiales bacterium
CTGCATTGCGATGGCGTTCTGGGGTATCTCTCATTCTTCACGCCTGAGTGGTGAATAGGAGCCAAATTCTATCCCTTAAGCAATCAGCTTAGTTTGCTCCATTGGCGCTGACGGCGCACACTGGGCAAAAAAAAGCCTCACTAATAAATGTTAATGAGGCTCCAATTTTTTTCGCTGGCCAAATAACCGTTTCTAGAGCGCCTCTTCACCCGTCTCACCCGTGCGAACTCGTATTGCCTCGCTCAATTCGAAGACGAATATCTTACCGTCTCCAATTTTTCCGGTTTGTGCGATGCTTTGGACGGATTCGATGACCCGCTCCGCGATATCGTCGCCGACAGCGATTTCGATTTTCACTTTCGGCACATAGTTGATCGTATACTCCGATCCGCGATACACTTCACGATGTCCCTTTTGACGGCCGAAGCCCCGCACCTCGGTGGCCGTTAAGCCTTCGACACCCAACTCGGACAATCCCTCTCTTACGGCGTCCAACTTGAATGGTTGGATAATCGCAACGATGAATTTCATAACCTACTCTCCCGTATTAGAGATTGTACCCAGTTTCGCCATGGGACGTCACATCGAGACCCTCGAGTTCTTCGTCGTCACTTACCCGAAGACCTACAGTTGCCTGCACAATCTTCACCAGGACATATGACGCGAACACCGACCATACTAGGACGGCGGCGAAGCCCGTGAGCTGAACGCCGAATTGAGAAACGATCGTCATGCCTTCCTCCAATCCCGCGCCACCAAAACTTTTATCGACCAACACGGCAACCATTAGCGTTCCTAAAACACCACCTACGCCATGAACGGCGAAGACATCAAGGGAATCATCGATCTTCAAGCGATGCTTTATCAAACCGACCATGTAGTAACAGACAACGCCACCAACCAAGCCAATAATCAGAGCACCAATCGGGCCCACGAAACCGGAGGCAGGCGTAATCGTCGCCAGCCCGGCCACCATGCCGGTAACAATACCGATGAGACTTGGCTTCCCAAATTTCACCCATTCTATGGTCAACCAGACAAGAGATCCCATCGCCGCCGACAAATGCGTCGCAAGCATCGCCATTCCGGCGTCGCCATTCGCGGCAAGCGCACTCCCCGCATTGAATCCGAACCAACCGACCCAAAGCATGGAAGCTCCGATCATGGTCATACCCGGATTGTGCGGCGGTCGCAGTTCCTTTGGAAAACCGCGCCGACTGCCGAGAACCATAGCCAACACCAGCGCCGAAACACCGGCGGTCAGGTGAACCACTAGTCCACCGGCAAAATCGAGAACCCCCATTTCACCAAGCCAACCACCGCCCCAAATCCAATGGGTGACCGGTGCGTAGACGACGATAATCCAGAGGCCGCTGAACAACAGCACGGCACCGAACTTGATGCGTTCCGGATACGCGCCGACCATCAGGGCCGGGGTAATAATCGCGAATGTCATTTGGAACATAAAAAAGACGGTCTCTGGCAAGTCGCCCGAAAGCGATTCCTTGCCGACTCCCATCAAGAACGCCTTCTGCAATCCGCCGGCCCACGGCGTGCCTTCCGCAAATGCAATACTGTATCCCACCGCCAGCCATACGATCGAAGCGAGACACGCAATCGCGAAGCAATGCATCAAAACCGACAAAACATTCGAAGATCGGACCAAACCGCCATAAAAAAGCGCCAAGCCGGGTAACGTCATGAACAACACCAGGGCTGTCGACGTTAAAATCCATGCGGTATTTGCACCGTCCATGTCCCAATACCTTCCCTTATAGTCCCAAATTACAGATATCCTAATGCGCTCTGATTATGGGCGCCACAGTTTTCCCGACAATGAATTGCCCTAGCTGAGACCAAAATGCTTTAGGAGTATGCAATGAAAACCCACGAAATCGTCTCCCCCGACGGTTTCTACACCTTACGGCTTGCGGATCGCCCGATCCCGGAGCCGAACCCCCGCCAGGTAAAAGTCCGGATCAACGCTTCTTCGATTAACTACCGCGACCTTGGGACCGTAAGTGATCCCAGACCTCGCGGTATCCCCTACCCGAAAATCCCCAACTCAGACGGCGCCGGCGAGGTGACCGCTGTCGGCGACTGCGTCACCCGTTTCAAAGTCGGCGATCGGGTCATGGGAACCTTTATGCAGAATTGGGTCGATGGTCCGATGACGCCGACCGCCATCGACAGTGCGCTCGGCGGTTCAGTCGACGGGCTGTTGACGGAATACGCGGTTCTGGACGAAGACGGTTTGGTCTCGACGCCATCCCACCTCAGCGATACCGAAGCCGCAACCCTCCCCTGCGCCGCTGTCACCGCGTGGCATAGTCTGGTCGAGGTCGGCGGTGTGAAAGCTGGCGATACTGTTCTGCTATTGGGGACCAGCGGCGTCTCAATCTTCGCCCTTCAATTTGCCCAAATGTTGGGCACGCGGGTCATACACACATCGTCCAGCGACGAAAAACGCGCACGCCTGACGGAGCTCAGCGCTTGGCAAACGATCACTTACGCCGATACGCCCGAATGGCAGGATGCGGTTATGGATATCAGCGAGGGCCGTGGCGTCGATCATGTGGTCGAGGTCGGCGGACCTGGTACCATGGAACGGTCGATCACCGCGACCCGGATTGCCGGCACGACCGGAGTCATCGCTACATTGTCCCAAGGTAGCGTCAATCCGATGAGTTTTATGCGAACAGGACTGCGTGTCCAAGGGATCTATGTTGGCCACCACAATATGTTCGAGGATATGAACCGCGCTATAGCCCAGCATGAGTTGCGGCCCGTTATCGACCGGACTTTCGCAATGGAGGATGCAAGAGACGCATTCCATTACATGGCAACGGGCCATCATTTCGGAAAAATTGTCATCGCACTTTAATACTGAATGGGTAGTTGCCGACGAGGTGTGTCGTGACTAACTTGCGCGCCTCACTTCTTGGGACGCACAATGACGGATACACGCCTCGGACTGGTCTTGCTCTCCGGCGGACTTGATTCAACCACCGCAGCCGCATGGGCTCTCGATAAAGGTATGAAGGTTTCGGCCGTGAGCTTCGACTACGGTCAAACTCATCGTAAGGAATTAGGCGCCGCGACGGCGGTCGCTGCGCGCCTCGGGCTGTCGCACAGCATTGTCGATGTTTCGTTCTATCGCGATTTAGCTGCGCATTCGTCGCTAACTCAACCACAAACTCTGTCAATGCCAAGCGACCGTAGCGCCGCCGAAATGGCCGACGGCATTCCGTCAACCTACGTGCCGTTACGTAATACTTTTTTCCTGACCATGGCCGCCGCTTGGTTAGAAAGTAAGGCTTTGGCGGAAATAGAAATCAACGGTGTCGACGCATCCAGTTTGGAAGCGACCTTGGTTATCGCGGCTAACGCCATCGACTATAGCGGTTACCCTGATTGCCGACCGGAATTCTACACGGCAATTACGGAAAGCCTGCGTCTCGGTAGCAAGCTCGGCACGCAATACGGCGTCCCGTTCACTATCGCCACCCCTCTTATCGACAAATCAAAAGCCGACATTGTGCGGCTAGCAGGTAATTTGGGTGCACCGATTGATGAGACGTGGAGCTGCTATGCCGCTGGCGAAACACCTTGTGGCCATTGCGATTCATGTCTCCTTCGCGCGAGAGGTTTTGCGGAAGCAGGGGTTCACGACCCCGCACTCATCAGCACACAGAAATAACGTGGTTATAGAGTAATATAGTCGCACCCTGCATTTCGCCTTGCGGGCTCAGCCTCCCTCGCCAATATGACGTCGAGAGTTTCGGACATACGAATTACCGATGAGGAAGCCATGAAGAAGCTAAGTATCGCCGCCACCACATTTATCGCGCTTGCCTTGGCCTCCGGTACCGCTGGCGCCGCGGATGCTAAAAAAGGCAAGAAGGTCTTCAATAAATGCAAGGCCTGCCACACGATGAAAGCTGGAAAGAACAAATTGGGCCCTTCCCTACATGGCATCATGGGCCGAAAAGCCGCAAGTGTGCCGAAATTCAGGTATTCGAAAGCAATGAAAGCTTCGGGCCTGACTTGGGATGACGAAACGCTTCGGAAATTCCTTGAAAAGCCGAAAAAACTCGTCAAAGGCACCCGCATGTCGTTTGCCGGAATTAAGAAACAAAAGCAGATAGACAATCTGATGGCTTATCTTAAAGACGCGTCAAAATAGTATAGGGAATGAAGGCAATGGCGAATATCGGACCAGATCGGTCGCAAAACTGGACGCTCCGGAAACCCACGGCTTCTGGGCAAAAGGGCGCTGTGGCCAGTCAAAACGCCATTGCCGCGGAAATAGGCGCGGCCGTACTACGCGATGGTGGAAATGCGATCGACGCGGCGATAGCAACATCGTTCGCGATCTCGGTCGTTGAGCCATGGATGAGCGGTCTTGGCGGCGGCGGTTACATGCTCGTCTATCTCGCCAAAGAAAAGCGCGTTCGTGTCATCGATTTCGGCATGATAGCACCGAAACGTCTGGACCCCGCCGACTACCCTCTGGTCCAAGGCGACGGTGCCGGTGATCTGTTCCAATGGCCTGCCGTACTCGACGACCGTAACGTATACGGCTACCAATCTATTGCTGTGCCGACACAGGTTGCTGGAATTGCCTTGGCACACGAACGTTTCGCCACCAAGTCCTGGGCTGATCTGATCGCACCGGCTGCCGATTTAGCTGCGGATGGTCTGCCGCTCAATTGGTTCACAACCCTGCGGATCAGTGGCGCCGCCCAAGACCTCCGCGAATTCCCGACGTCGAGCGATATCTATCTGAACGACGGATTGCCGCCGGTTGCGGCGCAAGGAAAACCGCCACCACGGCGCTCTATGGGCAACCTCTCAGCAACGCTCCGGCGCTTGGCTGAAGCGGGCCCGCGCGATTTCTACGAAGGTGCAATCGCCGAGCAACTGCTTTCGGACGCGTACGCGGGCGGCAGTAAAATGGATGCAAACGACCTTGCTTCTTTCGAAGCGGTCGAGCGCGATCCGATCGAAATGGATTATCGAGGTGCCACAGTATACGCGGCACCGGGCCTCACCGCTGGTCCCACCATGTTCGACACGCTTGCGCGGATCGACGGCAAGATCATGGCAAATGATGGGGCACCCACGGCAGGGTCTTTCGGCGAATACGCCGCAGCATTGAATGCCGCCTATGAGACGCGTCTCGCGACCATGGGCGACGCCGACGACAGCCGCGACCCAGCCTGTACCACGCACCTCACCACCATCGACGGTGAGGGTAATATGGTGACGCTGACGCAAACCTTGTTGAGTGCTTTTGGCAGTAAGGTTGTGTTCCCGGAAACCGGCATCTTGATGAACAACGGCATCATGTGGTTCGACACCCGCCCAGGTGGCCCAAACTCGCTCGGAGGCGGTAAACGCCCGCTCTGTAATATGTGCCCGGCTATTGTCAGCCGAGAAGATGGATTTAATTTTGCCATCGGTGCTTCGGGTGGCCGGCGGATTATGCCGGCCGTAATGCAGAATATCTCCTTGATGGTCGATTGCGGTTTAAGCCTGCCGGACGCCATTCACCATCCTCGCATCGATGTGAGTGGCGGCGAAATCGCGAATGTTGATATCCGCTTGTCACAGGATGTCGTTGGCGCGGTCGAGGCGATACTACCCGTCGTACCCGTCGAAGACTCGGTCTTTCCAAGTAACTTCGCCTGCCCCAATGGCGTTGCGGACGATACGGACACTGGCACAAAAGTCGCGCAGTCATATCCGATGTTTCCGATGTCGGGCTCAGTTGGCGCTTAACATACGCGCGGTATAACCGGTAATTCGATGGCGGACGCTCGTGCCGCTTCGCGGAAGAACGTCAGTTCTGGTGGCCGCCCGCCAGGAATACGTGAAAAATGATCCCGGTCCGCCGCCGACACAGCAATCCGTATGGAATGTCCCTTCCGGAA
>CAXAGK010000264.1:0-5929 GCA_963968305.1 uncultured Rickettsiales bacterium
CGGCGGTAGGGCCAATAGCTCTGCGCCACCGATTTCCATACCACCGACTGGGCGCCCGCCCATCGCCAGTGTCACATCAAATCCATCCGCCGACAGAGCTCGGCACAAAAGCGCCGCGCGGCGCAAATGTCCAATACCCAAAAGATGCTGCACATAAAAGAAAACGCGAGAGTTACTTGAGGTCACGGCGCTTGATCACTCCTCTCCGCTGCTCAAGCGCTCTCCCGGAGGGAGGCGGTGCGCTCCTTGGTTAGCCCGCATTTACTGGCAATCCGCTCAGCTCCCGCTTTATGAGAGAACTCGTCGCGGACTCGGCTGAAACCTGCTTGACCTAAACGATGACGAAGTGGCGGATCAGTAATCAATGCCTCCAACGCCCCGGCCAGAGCAGTTTCGTCTTCTTGCGGGACAAGCAAGCCTGTCTCACCATCCAGGATCAATTCAGGGATAGCCGAGACTCGGGTCGACACACACGGCAGGCCTTGGCTTTGGGCTTCCAGTAAGACGTTCGGCAGTCCGTCGCGGTCACCATTTTTTGCAATGCGGCTCGCCAGGACAAAAATATCGGCGTCCCGACATGCGGATAGCACGGCCGTCTGCGCCTGTGCTCCATGCCAGACGACCTTGTCGTCAATACCCAATTTCTTCGCTTGTTCCTGCAACGCGCTCAGGACCAGACCGCCACCGATATGCTCGAACCGCCAATGAAGTTCCTTCGGCAAGCGGCTCAGCGCCCGTAGCAATACGTCGTAGCCTTTCTTCGGCACCGCACGGCCAACAGACAGGATCGTCAGTGGGTCGGCGGCGTTGCTGCCGTCCTTACGGGTCGCAGGGCGTTCTAGCTCCGCGAAGCGGTCGAAATCAAGTCCGTGATAAACTAACTCAACCCGATCCTTATCGGGCGCCAGGGCCGCCAAGTGGGCGCGCCCGACTTCGGTACACGTGACCAGCCAGTCCATCTCACCAAGCTTCTCCGCCTTCTCCCAGTCCGGTGTGGTCCAAATATCCTTGGCATGCGCCGAGCAACTCCAGCTCAATCCACTAAGGAGCGCCGCATAGCGCGTGACCGAAGCCGGTGTGTGCAGAAAGTGCGCGTGTAGATGTCTGCAGCCCTCTTCAAGTTCATCCACCAGAACGATCGCTTGGCCGAAGTCTCGCAATCGGTTGCGGAACGGGCCGCGCTTGTAATCACGCCACCAAGCGGCCATCGCCTTGCGGAAATTCGGATGCTTCCGTTGGCGCAGCCACGCTCGAAAAACCCGCAACGGTTCATGATGCAGATATTCCGGCAAGTACCGCACCGGTGCCACGATCTCATTGTTAATAGGGTGTCGCTCCTTATCCGTCGGATGCCGGAGCGAAACAATGTGAATAGGAACACCTAGGCTCTCGAGTGCCGCGATTTCCTGCGCAATAAAGGTTTCCGAAAGCCGCGGATAGCCCTTGAGCACGAAGACGATCGTATCTGTCACACCCCTGCCCTATCCGCCGGTGTCGACGAGCGACAATTGGCGATCCACGTAGGGATGGAAATGCCGCCCCGCAAGCCTGCCGACATTCTCAACGCCATCCATGAAACCCGGAAGCATCGCAGAAGATGGCTTCGGTTGATGCGGTAATTCCCGCAATGCTATCACGAAATCCTCAATTCCCGCGGTGTCCGACGGTACGAATATATGTGCGACACCCAGCTCGCTCGCACGTTGCGCGCGGACCAACTGTTCCTTGCGGGGTGCAACACGCGGCATGATCAACGCGGGCTTATCCAGTGATAAAATTTCACAGAAAGTATTGTATCCGCCCATCGCTACAACACCGGCAGCCTTCTCCATCAACAGCTCTAGATGGCTATCGAAAGTGAGCACTTCCACAGCATCGAGCGACGCCACTCGCTCATGCACTTCCGCTTGCATCTCGGGTCGCATGAACGGGCCCAATACGAGAACTGCGCGCATGAGCTTCGCCCCAGTTTCGTATGCGCGTAACACCCAATCGATCATCTGATCACCGTCACCGCCGCCACCGGCAGTCACCAGCAGATAGGGCTGTTCCAAATCAACGACGGGCGGCAATTTGGTCGCCTGCGGGACGGTTCGGCGCAGATATCCGGTATAGATCATTTTCTCCCGCACGGAGGCGGGCACATCCATCTCCGCCAGTGGATCCCAAAATTTATCGTGACCGTAGACCCAGATCTCATCGTAAATCTCTTCGAGAACAGGGAGTAAATTTCGGGATTTCCATTCGCGGCGCAATAGGGTCGGTTCGTCCATGACATCTCGCAGGCCGAGAACCAACGTCGTACCCCGCGCCTTCATGATCGATAACGTTTCTTGTAGCTCCCCTTTCAAGCCGAGCGGCTCCTTGTCGACAATGAAGAGGTTAGGCGCGAACATTTCTGCCGTATGGCGGATGATCGACGCTCGAATAGCCATGGTCTGCGACAGGTCGATATGCAGCCCGAGCGACGTATATTCGCCGTTGTAGAGTTTGATCACACCGGGAATACGAACGAAGTCCACCCGGGCGCGAAAATCGAAGCTGCCGATGATCGGCGAGCCCGAGAGAATCAGTACCGAGAGCCCCTTGTATTTCTCGACCAAGGCATGGGCGATTGTACGGCAACGACGCAGGTGACCCAGCCCGAACGTGTCGTGGCTGTAAATCAGCACTCTGACGCCATCCATACGATCAGTCATACAGCACCGTTCGAAATTTCATTTAAGTCTTGCCCGCGAGCGCCAGTCGCGCTCAATTTATTCTTCCGTACCGCGTGATTTTCGTAACCTTATGCCATATCAATGGAAGGGTCAGTAACAAAAATTGCGGCATTCCGGTATGGCATTTCCCAGGGCGCAGAGACAATGCGAATAGCTCTCCTTACAACCGGAGCGGTCCGGCGTCGCTATTTCGTGGAGAAGCTGGGAGAGCGGTTTCCGATCGCACGCGTTTTGATCGAAACACGGGACCCGCCACCGCCCATTCCGACCGATCACCCCTCGGACGAAGCGCGAAAGGCGAGAGAACGTTCTTACTGGTATGATGGGACGCCACCGTCCTTCGAGGATATCGCCGAGACACAATTTTATGAAAACCTTAATGATCCGAACGCACTCAGCGCGATGCGAGAGATCAAACCCGATGTGATACTGGTCTATGGAACGGGAAAGCTGAGAGACGGCGTTCTTGATATCTGCCCGAATAGCTGCCTCAACTTTCACAACGGGGACCCAGAAAGATACCGCGGATTGGATTGCCATCTCTGGCCACTCTATCACCGCGACTTCGACGCATTGCAGATGACCCTGCACAAGATCGAGGCGTCGTTGGATACCGGCGATATCGTCGACCGCAGGTCCGTGCCTCTGTATGAAAACATGCCACTCGCGGATTTACGCCGAACGGCATGTGAAATATCGGTGGAGATGGCCGTCGCCGCACTCGATAGTTTCGAGAAGACCGGCAGATTTGAAGCGGCTGCGCAACACCAAAAGGGCCGCTATTACTCCTACATGCCGGCAGTCTTGAAGGATATCTGCAGCCAAAATTTCGAACGCCACACGGCTACTTTGCGGACAAATACTTAGTTATTTATAAGGATCGGCCGCATCGCGAAGCCCGTCGCCGAGGAAGCTGAACGCGAGGATCACGAGCACAACCGGCACTACCGGTAGAATCAGCCAGGGATAAAGTGCTACGACACTGATATTTTGTGCTTCGTTCAGCAATACGCCCCAGCTGGTGATCGGCGGGCGCAATCCGAGGCCGAGAAAGGACAGTGCCGTCTCACCCAAAATCATCGTCGGTATCGAAAGCGTCGCCGACGCAATCAGGTGGCTCATGAAGCCGGGCATCAGATGCCGTCCGATGATCCGTTTAGGCTTCGCCCCCATCAGTTGCGCGGCCAGACAATAGTCCTCCTCGCGCAACGCCAGCAACTTCGAGCGCACCGCTCGCGCCAACCCTGTCCAGTCGAGCATCGCCAAGATCATAGTGATACCAAAATAAATCAGAATTGGGCTCCAAGTCACTGGCAAGACGGCGGAGAGCGCCATCCATAGTGGAATTTGCGGGAAGGATTGTAGAATTTCGATCATCCGCTGCACGATCAAATCGGTAACGCCGCCGTAATATCCAGCGACCCCACCGATCACCATGCCGAGTACGAAACTCATCATGATGCCGATAAGACCGATGGTGAGCGAAATCCGCGCGCCATACATGATGCGTGAGAGTATATCGCGGCCAAGCCGGTCGGTTCCCAAAAGGAAAAGCGTGCCGCCTTCCTCTACGCAAAACAGATGCGAACTGCCCTTGCCGACACCCCAGAAGCTGTACTCGTCACCCTTACAGAAGAAATTGATCTTATAAATCTTTGAGATGTCTTCAGTATATTCGCGCCGCAGATTGGTCAGGTTCAGCTTGTAATGGGTGCCATAGACGAAGGGTCCCACAAGGCTGCCGTCGTGGAACAAATGTACCGATTGGGGCGGCGAGTAGATCGCGTTTATGTTCCGAGAGTGTAAATTATAAGGTGCCAAGAACTCACTGATCAGAATCGATCCGTACATCAGCAATAGAAACCCGCCGGAAATCAACGCCAAACGGTGGCGAATAAACTTCCACCACATGAGCTGCCATTGCGACGCCATGTAATAGCGTTCTTGCTCCGGCGACAGCGCCTCGATGGAGCGCGGATCAAACGGCGCCTCGGAGACATAATGGTCGAGCTTCCGGTCGTTACCGGTATCGGTGCTCATTTCGCCGCCCCCCCAGCCAATCGAATGCGGGGATCTATCCACGCAAGCAGGACGTCGGAGATCAGCACGCCGACCACCGTCAACGAAGCGAGGAACATCAAGAACGATCCGGCAAGGTACATATCTTGGCTCTGCAGTGCGGCGATCAGGACGGGCCCCGTCGTCGGTAAGGACAATACGACCGCGACCAACTCGGCGCCGGAAATAACGCTCGGCAACAGGCTGCCGATATCGGCGATGAAGAAGTTGATGGCGTTGCGCAACGGGTATTTCAGCAGCAGCCGCAAGGGCGGCAGGCCCTTGGCGCGTGCGGTCGTCACGTATTGTTTTTGCAACTCGTCAAGCATATTAGCGCGCAAGCGGCGGATCATACCCGCGGTCCCCGAAGTACCGATGACGACGACCGGAATCCACAAATGCTCCAGCACCGACATGACCTTATCCCAACTCCAGGGCTGGTCGATATAATCCGGGTCCATCAATCCTCCGATGGATGTCCCGAACACCACATTGGCGAAATAAAGCATGATCAGCGCCAACAGAAAATTCGGCGTCGCCAAGCCCAACAAGCCGATGAAGGTCAGACCATAGTCGCCCCAGCTGTATTGATGCGTCGCCGAATAGAGGCCGATTGGAAAGGCGATGATCCAAGTGAAGATGATCGTCACCATGGAGACCAAGATGGTCAGCAACAACCGGTCACCCACCACGTCCGACACCGGCAATCGATATTCGAACGAAAATCCGAAATCGCCGACCACCATGCCGGTGACCCATTCCCAATAGCGGGTCATGACCGGCTTATCGAAGCCGTATTGTTCGCGCAGAAATTCGATATGCTTTTGGTCGACCGTCTCGCCCTGAGCCTGAAGCTCGGAGATATAACTTTCGAGATAATCGCCCGGCGGCAGTTCGATAATCAGGAACACGATTAGGCTAATCGCGAGCAGCGTCGGGAACATGATAAACAGGCGGCGTACGAGATAGTTGACCATTAACGTGCCACCTCGATCCAATCACGCTTCGTTGTAAAAGCTTTGATCACAGTTTCTTCTCGCCTTTTCCCGTGAACCAGAATGTCGCTGGACGGTAAATGCCGAAATACGCCCCCGGGTGCCAATTGTAGACGCCCTCGGCGGGAATGTTGCGTAATTTATTGCTGATGACGA
>CAXAGK010000265.1:0-5925 GCA_963968305.1 uncultured Rickettsiales bacterium
CCTAGTCGCGTCTGAGGACCTGGAGAAAACCACCCGTGAACTTTGTGACCGCATCATCGCCTTGCCGCCGCTGGTGCAATGGACCAGCAAACGCATCATGCGTGCCGCCATGGACAGTACGCTGGAGACCACGATGGTGCTGACCTCGAACGCGGGCGGTATCCTGCAAAGCTCCGCCGATGCCAAGGAAGCGCGCCAGGCCTTCGTCGAGAAACGGAAGCCAGAATTTAAAGGAGTCTAGTCGCTACGCGCCGAGGTTCTTACCGAGGAACGCGAGCACCTTCTCCCAAGCATCCTCGCTGACGTCGTGGCGATAGCGTTCTTCGCTGTTGAAGGATTGGAACGCGTGCCCCGCATTGTAGTAGCGATGGAACTCGCACGGCACGCCCGCGGCTTCCAGGGCCGCCTCGTAGTCGTCGACGTCTGCGGGTGGCGGGTTTTCATCCTCGTTACCGAAAAATCCGGCGACAGGGCAATTGATTTGCCCCGCGAGCTCGATGGCAGGCGGCGTATTGGGGCCCATTTGCAGTTTTACACGGCCACCGTAGAAAATAGCGCAAGCCTTGAGCTCCGGCACCTGACAGGCGCCGAGCCACGAGACCCGCCCGCCCCAGCAATGCCCAACGATGCCGATGCGCGATCCGTCGACATCGTCTTGGCCCGCCAGATGGTCGAAGGCCGCGCGCAGGTCGAGCGCCGTCCAATCGTCGCGGAACGCGTCTCGTTTGACCTGGATGTCGTCCGATTTTGGCCACCAATGGAAGATGAACGGCACTGCGACCGCATAGCCGTTCTTGGCATACCGTTCCGCCGTTTTTAGCGTGAAAGTATCATTCTCGACGCCTGTATGTCCGACCGGAATATGCTGTGCCAACACGATCCCTGGATGCGGCCCGTCGCCCGCCGGCGTGTACATGAAGATTTCCATGGCACTGTCTTTTACAGTCACGATATCGATGCGATGGGTCACGGTGGGTAGCTCCTTAGAATGCAAATAATCGAGCGCTGCTAAAGATTAGCGCTTAAGAAACCGGTTTTACATATTCAATTGGAGTAAAATTGGTGGAGCCGAGGAGGATCGAACTCCTGACCTTCGCATTGCGAACGCGACGCTCTCCCAGCTGAGCTACGGCCCCACAATTTCGCCGTCCGATGATTGGGCAGGCGGAATATGTTGATCCGGCCCTTTTCTGTCAAGCCATATGGCGTAACGCAAAGCTTGCTTGAATTCCGCATTATTCGGTAGTGTCACAACACCGCGTCCCTCAATGCCTTTCGGATACATCATGCAATCTCTCTTTGGTTTGATCTCCGCCATTATTCAGCTCTACACGTTCGTCATTATCGGCCAGGTCATCGTCAGCTGGCTGGTCGCCTTCAACGTGATCAACATGACAAATCAGTTCGTCTATACGGTCAGCAATATTCTGTATCGCCTGACGGAACCGGTGTTGCAGCCGATTCGCCGTTTCATGCCGAATTTGGGCGGTTTGGATGTCTCACCGGTAATTTTGCTTCTGCTGTTGTATTTCGTCCAAAGCCTGCTGCACGAATATGGGCCCCAAGGGGGAATGTGACCGCGTCTCCATTTCTGATCAGGAAGGACGGCGTGACGGTATCGCTGCGGGTGACGCCGCGCGCAGTGAAAGATAAAATCGCTGGATTGGCACCGGTCGCGGAGGGCGAAGTTGAGCTCAAAATCGGTGTCACCGCGCCGCCGGAAGACGGCAAGGCCAATGTAGCGGTCATCAAGCTATTGGCGAAGGCTTGGAAAGTACCAAAATCCTCGCTATCCATCATCAAAGGGGCCACCGACCGACGAAAAGTCGTTCTGGTGGCGGGCGACGCGACGGCGCTTGAGGGCGAGCTGACGCAATGGCTCGCTCGAATGGGAACATAGGGGATAAAGACATGGCCGAAGCTGAAATTATCGACGGTAAGGCATTTGCGGCAGGGCTACGGGAACGCATCGGCGCGGCCGTCGCGACACTGCAAGCGGATCACGGATTGACGCCCGGTCTGGCGGTGGTGTTGGTCGGCATTGATCCCGCCAGCCAGATTTATGTGCGCAATAAGAACAAGGCGACGCTCGAGGCCGGGATGAACGGCTTCGAGCACGTGCTCCCGACGGAAACCTCCCAGCAAGAACTGCTCGAATTGATCGCATCGTTGAATGCCAACGACGCGGTTCACGGCATCCTGGTGCAGCTGCCGCTGCCGGATCAAATCGACAAGCAGGCGGTGATCGACGCCATCGCGCCGGCGAAAGATGCCGATGGCTTCCATGTCATCAATACGGGGCGGCTCGCGACGGGCGGCGACGCCATGGTGCCGTGCACACCGCTTGGTTGCTTGATGATGCTGAAGGATCGGCTCGGCGACTTATCGGGCAAGGAAGCGGTGATCGTCGGGCGCTCGAACATTGTCGGTAAGCCGATGGCGCAATTGCTCCTGGACGCGAATTGCACGGTGACGATCTGCCATTCCCGCACAGCCGATCTGCCTGCAACGTGCCGCCGCGCCGATATTCTGGTTGCCGCCGTGGGACGGCCCGAGATGATCCGCGGCGATTGGATCAAGCCGGGCGCCGCCGTGATCGATGTCGGCATTAACCGGGTCCCAAAACCGGGCGAGGAGGGGAAGACCCGGCTCGTCGGCGATGTCGCGTTTGACGAAGCAAAAGCCGTTGCAGGCGCGATTACGCCGGTGCCGGGTGGTGTCGGACCGATGACAATCGGGTGTCTTCTGGCGAACACGGTAACCGCTGCATGCCGTCAGCACGAGATCGAGCCACCGATCCTTTAAGAGGGAACACGGCGCGTTAGGGTGGCCAGTGCGCCGAGCAACATCGCGCCGCCGCCGATAGCAAAAAGTGGGTCGTAACTGCCACTGATATCCAGCAACAGCGGGAATGACAGCCCGCCGATCGCCGCCCCGCAGGCATTGGCCAGAATGGTGGCCCGCATCATGCGGGGCATATCCGCCGCCTCTCCCATCTCCCGAGCCCGCGCCGCCATGATGGAGGCCAATCCAGGCTGGCCGCCATAGAGGATAGAGGAGAACCAAAGTACCGGCAGCATCACGAGAAAAGCCGGTCCTGCGACACCCAGGCCTAGCAAGACGAAGACGATCAGCAGGGTCGCCGAAATGCCGATCCGGGCCGCGAGCGCGGCGCTGATGATCGGCCCGAGGAAGGCGGAGAGGCCAACCACGCTCCACTGCAATCCGGCCGCGTCCATGCTGAGCCCAACATCGCGGACTAGGAAATCAACCCAATAGATCGTGTGCGGTACGATACCGAAGGAGAATAGAAAATTAGCCGCGACCAGACCGCGCCATTGCCAATGTGTCGGCAAGGCCGCTGGTTTCCCGCTGGCGGCGCTTGGTAGAATATCGGCTGCTGCCCAGCCCCAATGGGCCACGGTTGCGGAGAACAATCCGGCGAAGGCGAAACCGCTCCACGCCCACACGATGCCGTATTCCAGCAAGGTGGGGGCGGCGGTGCCGGTCAGGAATATGCCGAGCCCGACCCCCGCATAGACATATCCGGCGGCGACCGGGCGTTTATCCGGTGGTGCGGCGGCGGTCGCGAAGGCGAGGCTTTGCACCATGATCAATCCCGCAATAGCGCCGAGGACGCCCCGCCAAAGGGCCAGCCAGTAGAACCCCCACGGGACGGCGGACGCGGCCAACGCCAAGAGCGCCAGCCAGACCGCGCAAGACAACAGCAAACGGATCGACAGGGCGCGGCGCAGCTTCTCCGCGTAATAAGCACCGAAGAAAAAACAGGCGAGATTGGCGCCGCCCACATAACCCGCCTCCAGCTCGGTCAATTGGCCGGACTGGATCAGCGGCGGCACCATGGTCGTATAGGTAAACCGGCCAAGCGCGATGCCGGTGAACATGGCGGCGCCCCCGCCGATGGCGATTTGCCGCCAATGGGAGACGCCATCCTCGGTCGCGCTCACCCGTCCGCGTCCGCCTTCAAGCGCAAACGGTAGACGCCTTTGAAATCATTGGGATCGGCGGGTTTGCCTTTGCGCAGTATTTCGATGCGCCCAGCCCGTGCCAGATGGATCGACTGTTGGCGCACGGCGTTCAGATAGCGCCGCCACAGATCGGGCGGGTCGCTTTTCCGCCGCCGGGTCTCCGCATAGGCCCGTGCCGCCGATTCCGGTGTAATCGCCTTCCCGGCGTCGTTCTCCGCCAGCAGGGCCATGATGGCGGTGGCGACGGGATCGTCGGCAGCACCGCTTGCCGACGTTGCGCCGGACTTTTGTTCTTCGTTCATGTAAGCTCCTTAACATGAAACTGGACGCTAGGCACAATCCTGAAATATTCCTGAACCATGACTGACTCTCTCCAACCGTTGCTTATCGCCATGTCGACATTCGTCATCGGCCATTTCGTTCTCGCCAGCCTGCCGGTCCGCCACGCTGCGATTGGCATGATTGGCGTGAACGGCTTTCGCATTCTGTTTTCAATCTTCGCGCTGGCCACCTTGGTGTGGGCGGTGCGGGCATACATCGCCGCTCCCTACGCGGAATTGTGGGCGCAGACAGCGGCCCTGCGGCATATCCCGGCGATGGTCATGCCGCTCGCCTGTATCCTGGCGGTCGCGGGTGTCTCGACCCGGAACGTCACCTCGGTCGGCGGTGAGACGATGACGCCCGAAGATTCGGCCGCCCGCGGTATCGTCACCGTGACCCGCCATCCGCTGATGTGGGGATTCGCGCTGTGGGCTCTGGCGCACCTCGCCCCGAACGGTGACGCGGCCAGCGTTATCTTCTTCGGTGGATTGGCCGTGCTGTCCTTGGTGGGTATGGCGCATATCGACCATCGACGCCAAGTGACGATGGACAGCGCTTGGGGGCCGATGGCGCTCACCACATCAGTGGTACCGTTTCTGGCCTACATGCAAGGACGCACGAAAATCGACTGGAAAGGTATAGGCCTGACGCGCCTCGCCATGGGGATAGCCCTCTACGCCTTGCTGCTAATGGCGCATGAATGGGCGATCGGCGTCTCGCCGATGCCGATGGGTTAACCGCCGCGCTTTTGCGCCAATCGCAACCGCAACGCGTTCAGCTTAATAAATCCTTCCGCGTCGCGTTGGTCATAGACCTCGTCTTCCTCGAAGGTGACGTGTTCCAGGCTGTAGAGGCTCTCGCGGCTACTGCGGCCGACCGTGTGGATACCGCCTTTGTAGAGCTTCAAGCGCGCGGTGCCGTTCACGTGTTCTTGGCTTTGGTCAATTAAAGCTTGAAGCATGTAGCGCTCGGGCGAGAACCAGAAACCGTTATAGATCAGCTCCGCATAGCGCGGCATCAGTTCGTCTTTCAGATGGGCCGCACCTCGATCTAGGGTGATTGATTCGATGGCCCGGTGTGCCGCCAACAGGACGGTGCCGCCGGGTGTCTCGTAGACGCCGCGCGACTTCATGCCGACAAAGCGGTTCTCAACCAGGTCGAGCCTGCCGATGCCGTTCGCCCCGCCGAGCTCGTTCAGTTTGGTGAGCAGGGTCGCGGGAGACATCGCCACGCCCTCGATGGAGACTGCGTCGCCCTTCTCGAAACCGACTTCAACATAGGTCGGGGTATCGGGCGCTTCCTCTGGCGAGACGGAGCGGGAATAGACATATTCCGGTGCTTCTTCCGCCGGATCTTCCAACACTTTGCCTTCCGTTGAAGTGTGATAAAGATTGTCATCTACAGAAAAAGGAGGCGCTCCTTTTTTATCTTGAGGAACTGGGATGTTATTTTTTTTTGCATAACGAATAAGATCGGTTCTTGAAGCCAAGTCCCAGTCTCTCCATGGCGCAATTACTTTAATATTGGGACCAAAATAGTAGTAACCCAACTCAAATCTAACTTGGTCATTTCCTTTGCCAGTTGATCCATGTGATACAGCTTGTGCATTATATTT
>CAXAGK010000266.1:0-5910 GCA_963968305.1 uncultured Rickettsiales bacterium
GACCCATGTTTACCCCAATGTGTTCGACGAAATTGAGGAAAAGATAAAGAATCTATTTTCCGAGATTCAGAACGTAGGCAAGATTGCCTAACAAATTGAAGAAGTCGCCAGCCAAACCAATCTTTTGGCACTGAACGCGACGATCGAAGCGGCGCGCGCCGGCGACCACGGTAAAGGTTGCGCGGTTGTGGCAGGCCAGGTTAAAGCGCCGGCCGAACAGACACCGACAGCGACGGAAGAAATTTCCGGAACGGTTCAAAAGCTCACCAATGAAGCGACCAAGCTTGAGACCAAAATTTCTGACGCCCGTCGCAATCTCGGTTAAGGGCCGCTTTGGCCTTCCGAAACACGCTTTCGGTTACTGATCTAGCAAAACGTCCGGTGCTTTGGCACTGGGCTTTTTCGCGTTTTAGGCATAATTTTAATATCCCATAACCGGGTCGGACAATGACAGTCGAACAACCCAATAAGAGTGCCGCGGCGACGGATGTAGACGTGGTCGTAGTTGGATGCGGCATCGCCGGATTATCGGCCGCCATTTCTGCCCAACAGCATGGTGCGAAGGTCGCACTCCTCGAACGCGCGCCCATCGAAGAACGCGGCGGAAACACTCGTTATACGGAATCGTTTTGGCGTATGAAGAGTGAAGATGAGGTTTCGGACGACTTTGAAACCCATTTCGGTAAGAATGCCGGGGGTTATCTCGATCCCGAAATAACAAAAGACGCGGTTCGAAATTACGATGATTGGCCCGCCGTCTTACGAACGCTTAATTTTGCGGACCCCGAGTTGATCTCGGAATTCGCGGCAGCCGCTGGACCGACACTTCAGTGGCTGAAGGGTTTTGGCGTCTCATTCGACTTTTTGCCCAATTATTTCATTTCCGAATCAACCACTCGAATTGCGCCGATTGGCGGCGGTTGGGCCTTGGTGGAAGCGCTCGCAAAATACGCGGAATCCGTGCCCGATGATATCTCGATACATTATCAAACAACGGCGAAGTCCATTGTTATCGACGACCAAGGCCGCATTGAGGGCCTCAATGCCGTCACTGCAAATAATCGTCCCGTACGTTTCAACGCACGCGGCGTTATTCTCGCCAGTGGCGGATTTGAGGGAAATCCGGAAATGCTGAGCCACTATCTCGGCCCGGATGCCCAGTGGATCCGCCCGATCGCGCGCGGCGGTTATTACAATCGCGGCGAAGGCGTACGGATGGCCCTGGATGTCGGAGCGGCACCCGGGGGCGATTTCGGCAGTTTCCATGCCCAACCGGTCGATCCCCGTTCCGGTGCCATCGAACCGGTGGTGCTGAGCTATGCCTACGGTGTTCTAGTCAATCGCAATGGCGAGCGATTTACCGATGAAGCGCCCGCTTCCGTGGACGCGACTTATGAAGCGGTGACACGAATCATTCTCAAACAACCGGAAGGCATCGCCTATGCCATCCATGACGCGCGAATGGACGAAATCGACAATTGGCAAAAAGCGGTCCGCAGTGATCAAGCGCCCATCGAAGCCACCACACTCGCGGAATTGGCGGAGAAACTTGGAATCGACGAGGAGCGATTGCAGGCAAGTATCGCCGCTTATAACGCGTCCTGCCCGGAGGACATCAGCGGGTTTGACGCCAAACGGCCGGATTCCTTGGCAACTTCGGGGTTGGAGCCCCGGAAAAGTCATTGGTCCCGCCCGGTCGACAAGCCACCCTTCAAGGCTTGGCCGATTATGTCCGCTGTTTGCTTCACATTCGGTGGCCTCAAGACCAGCCCCAGTGCCGAAGTTCTGAACATGGACGGTGAGGTCATTCCCGGGCTCTATGCCGCCGGTGAGACAATGGGTATTTACTACCGTACTTATACCGGTGCCACGTCGGTTATGCGGGGCGCCGTGTTCGGCCGAAAAGCCGGTGCGGACGCCGCCAACCGCTTCGCCCGATCCAACACCGATTGACCTGTTCCCTTGCCGCAAATGCGGGCTAGTGATAGCTTCCCGCCGCATTCCGAATATGTCCGGAGAAATCAATGGCCCTCGATCAGGAAACGGTCCGCCGTATCGCCGCCCTGGCGCGGATTAAGGTGCCCGAAGGGAACTTGGCCCCGCTTGCAGGCGAGCTCAATAATATCATCGGTTGGATCGAACAATTATCCGAAGTAGACACTGACGGCATCGAGCCGATGACCTCGGTCGTCGAGACCGCGGCTCCGCAGCGCGAAGACGTCGTTACTGAAGGCGGCACGCCGGAGAAAGTCCTCCAAAACGCGCCGCAAACTGAGGCGTCCTTCTATACGGTCCCGAAGGTGGTGGAATGAGCCAAGATATTCTCTCGCTTTCCTTATCGGATGCCCGCGACGCACTGCGAAGCGGCGAGCTCGGCGCGATCGAGTTGACCGAAACTTATAATGCCGCCGTCGAAACCCTGCGCCCGCTGAATGCCTTTATCACCGAGACACCCGAACTAGCCTTGGAGATGGCGAAAGCGTCGGAGGTCCGTCTCGCGGCCAACGAGGGCGGTGCCATGGAAGGCATTCCCATCGGTATGAAGGACCTGTTCTGTACCAAAGGTGTCCTGACCACGGCGGCGAGCCACATCCTCGACGGCTTCCTGCCGACCTATGAATCGACCGTCAGCGGTAATCTTTGGAACGCGGGCGCGGTCATGTTGGGCAAAACCAATCTCGACGAATTCGCGATGGGCTCCGCGAACATGACCAGCCATTACGGGTCCGTCGAAAATCCATGGCGCACCAGCGAAGAAGATAACAAGAAATACGTGCCGGGCGGCTCGTCCGGCGGGTCAGCCTCTATTGTCGCCGCCCATGGCGCCATCGCCGCAACGGGCACGGATACCGGTGGTTCGATCCGCCAGCCTGCCGCTTTTTGTGGCATCGTCGGCATGAAACCGACCTACGGGCGTTGTTCACGGTGGGGTGTCGTCGCCTTCGCGTCGTCGCTCGACCAAGCGGGTCCATTGACCCGCACCGTCAGAGATGCGGCGATCATGCTCGGCGCCATGGCAGGACATGACCCGAAAGATTCGACGAGCATGCTTCTCCCGGTGCCCGACTACGAAGCCGCTCTTGGCGGCGACCTGAAAGGAATGCGGATCGGCGTGCCGAAAGAATATCGGATTGACGGCACACCCGCCGATATCGAGGCGCTTTGGGATGAAGGCGTCGACTGGCTGAAAGCCGCCGGTGCAGAGGTCGTGGAAATCAGCCTGCCGCACACGAAATACGCCCTGCCCGCCTATTACATTGTGGCACCGGCGGAAGCGTCCTCGAACCTCGCGCGCTATGATGGTGTCCGCTACGGTCTTCGAATCGACGGCGACAGCTTACAAGAGATGTACGAGAACACGCGCGGTGCCGGCTTCGGCGAAGAGGTGCAGCGCCGGGTCATGATCGGCACCTATGTGCTCTCTGCCGGATATTACGACGCTTATTACCTGAAGGCGCAAAAAGTCAGAACGCGGATTGCCGACGACTTTCGCCAAGCCTGGGACAAGGTCGATGCAATTCTGACACCGACGACCCCGAGCGCCGCTTTCGCCCAAGGCGAAAAAATGGACGACCCGATCGCCATGTATCTCAACGACGTCTTGACGGTCCCGGCTTCCATGTCCGGGTTACCCGCGATTTCGGTACCTTCGGGACTGTCAACGGACAACCTGCCGCTGGGATTGCATGTGATTGGCAAACCGTTCGACGAAGCGACGGTTTTAAAGGTCGGACAAGTCATCGAAGATGCCGCTGGATTCACGGCTAAACCGCAAACGATCGCTGGAGGGTAAAATCATGGCCGACCTTCTGAAAGGCTCCACGGGCGATTGGGAGATGGTGATCGGGTTGGAGATACACGCACAGGTCTCCTGCGAAGCGAAGCTCTTCTCCGGCGCGCCAACGACATTTGGCGCCGAGCCGAACACCCAAGTCAGTCTGGTCGACGCCGCCATGCCGGGCATGTTGCCAGTGATGAACCAGGCGGCGGTGCGGGCGGCGGTGCGAACTGGCCTGGCGATTAAGTCCCAGATCAACAAACACTCGATCTTCGCGCGGAAGAACTATTTCTACCCCGACCTGCCCTTCGGCTATCAAATTTCGCAATACGAAGAGCCCATCGTTGGCGAAGGCAAAATCGAAATTGATTTGCCCGACGGTACAACTCGGCAAATCGGCGTTGAGCGCCTGCACCTGGAACAGGACGCGGGCAAATCTCTTCACGACCAGCATCCGACCAAGACGTTTATCGATCTCAATCGCGCGGGCGTCCCGTTAATGGAGATTGTCTCCAAGCCCGATATGCGCTCCGCCAACGAGGCGAGCGCCTATGTGGAAAAGATGCGTTCTATCCTGCGCTACATCGAATCCTGCGACGGCAACATGCAGGAAGGGTCGCTGCGGGTCGATGCCAATGTTTCCGTGCGACATCCGGGTGACGAACTCGGTACCAGATGCGAGATTAAGAATCTCAATTCGATCCGGTTCTTGAAGCTGGCCATCGAGTACGAAGCACGCCGCCAAATCGAAATCATCGAGGACGGCGGCAGCATCAAACAAGAAACCCGCCTGTTCGATACCGGGCGCGGCGAGACCCGCACCATGCGTTCGAAGGAAGACGCGCACGACTATCGATATTTCCCCGATCCGGACCTGTTGCCGGTGACCTTAGACGACAGCTTTATCGACGACATGAAATCGACTCTGCCGGAATTACCCGACGAGCGGAAGACGCGTTTCGTCGACGGCTACGGCTTATCCCCCTACGATGCCGGCGTTCTGGTCGCGGAGCGCGAAACCGCCGAATACTTCGAAACCGTCGCCACCGGTCGTGACGCCAAACAAGCGTCCAACTGGGTGACCGGTGACCTATTTGGCCAGCTCAACAAGGAAAGTCTTTCGATCTCCGAAAGTCCCGTATCTGCTGCCGCACTCGGTGGCCTTCTGGACCTAATTTCGGACGATACAATATCCAGGCGCATTGCGAAGGACATCTTCGAAGAAATGTTTGCATCCGGCAAAGATGCCGCAGCCATCGTAGAAGAAAAAGACCTGAAGCAAATCACCGATACGGGCGCCCTCGAGGCCATCGTCGACGGTGTGATCGCGCGCGGGACAATCCAAGTCGAGCAATATAAATCCGGTAACGAAAAAATAATTGGCTGGTTCGTTGGCCAAGTCATGAAGGAGAGTCAGGGCAAAGCGAACCCCCAAGCGGTAAACGAATTGCTCAAGACGAAGCTCGCGACCTAAGACACCCCCGAAGAGCCGGTCCAACTGATCGTACGAACCGGGAGCCTATACTTCTCTGCATACAGATTGTGGAGTTGAATGAATGTCGTCTTCACATGTATTGGTCTCGGACCCGGTCGCCACGGCACATCAAACATCGCTGAATATCGATCCGCTCAGCGATATCTTTGGAGCCGAAATTAGCGGGGTCGATCTCGGCCAACCCCTCGCGGAACAATCCATTGCCGACATACAAGCCTCGTTTCGTGATCATCAACTTTTATTGTTCCTGAACCAAGAAATCCCACGCGCCGCGCAAGTGCGTTTCACCGGTTATTTCGGGCAACTCGAAATGCCCATCAACCGCGACTACTGGGGCAAGGATTTCCCGGAAATCCATACAGTGTCTAACCTTGATGCCGATGGAAACCCCAAGGCCGCTCAAGCTCTCGCCAATCCCGGAAATTTTTTCTGGCACACGGACGGGTCCTATTTAAAGGTTCCTCCCGCCTGCTCGTTGCTCTACGCCGTTGAGATCCCGTCATCTGGCGGCAACACAAGTTTTGTCAGTACGTACCACGCGTATGAGACCCTCGCGCGCGAAACGCAAGAGAAACTAGATAATCTCCGCCTGGTGCATAGTTGGGCGCAATCCCGGATAAATTGCGGCTCTCGACTG
>CAXAGK010000267.1:0-5905 GCA_963968305.1 uncultured Rickettsiales bacterium
TGAAGATGAGCCAAATTCTATCCCTTAAGCAATCAGCTTAGTTTGTTCCATTGGCCCTGACGGGACACACGTGAATGCAAATTTTTGCGAGAGGTTATTCCGCGGCAATCGCGGTTGAGGTCTCAGATTCCAGTTTCAGAGAGATTATGCCCTCTTCGCAGGCCTTAATTTGCAACGCCAAATACTTCGAATAGATGCGGCACTGCGCTAAGCTACCGGCGATGAACCAGAGGCCGGGTTGGCCGGTGCGCTTCCACATATTGGCGAGTTCGCCATCTTCTGCAAACCCCCAAACCGGCCCCGCACGGTCCGCGATTTCGTCACCGAAGAGGAGGCGCATTAAATCTTGCTGGCCCTTGTATCCGGTGGCGAGGACCAACAGGTCGGCAGGAATGATTTTCCCGTCCTTCAGGCGAGCGCCTTGCGCGACAAACGTGTCGATCTCGTCGAATTGCAGCAATCCAACGTCGCCGTCGATGATCAGTTGTGAACAACCGACATCGAGATAATATCCGCCGCCTCGTTGCAGATATTTCATCTGAAAGCCGGTACTTTCCTCGCCGACATCCATTTTGAAGCCGACCGCGTCGAGTCGCTCTAGCAACTCCTTGTCCGCCTTCTGGCTTTCCTTGACGATCATCTGATAGGTGCGCTTGAGGACCGGAAACGGGATCGAGGTGACGATGAGGTCGCAATCCTCCGTTGGCGGTCCCTCCTTGTAGAGGCCGTAGACGAGCTGGCCGCTCGGTTCCACGCTGACCACGGTTGTTGGGTGGCGTTGGATCAATGTTGCATGAGCGCTGTGGCTGTGTAGGTCCTGCGCAACGTCATGACCGCTATTGCCGGTGCCGAGGATCAGCGCTCGTTTTCCCTCCCATGGTTCCCCATCTGTATATTCGGTTGAGTGCACGACCGTCCCCGCGTAGTCGTCGAGGCCCGGCAGGTCCGGCATGTTCTTGATGCCGCTGACGCCGACGGCCATCACAACATGGCGCGGCCGCATGATCCGCTCGCTACCATCGCCGTACCGCAAGGTCACTGTCCACTTCTGATCTTTGTCATTATAAGAACCGCCGGCGAATTCGGTGTCGGTCCAAAAATTCAACTCCATGGCATCGGCATAGGATTCGAACCAATTGGCGAGCTTGTCCTTCGGTACGTATGTCGGCCACGTTTCCGGGAACGGCATGTAGGGCATGTGATTGACATGCACTTCGTTGTGCAGAGTCAGCGAATGATAGCGGTTGCGCCAATTGTCGCCGATGCGTTTATGCTTATCGACGATAAGCGTGTCGACGCCGAGTTGGCCGAGGCGGGCTGCGATATCGAGGCCCGCTTGACCACCACCGACGACAATGACCGCCGGATCGCGGTTGTTGTAAGCTTGCGCCGCGATGCGCTGGTCGAGCCAGTTAGGCCCGCCAAAATCCCGTGCGTAGCTCTCCCCCTTGGGACGATTCCAGCCGGTCTTTTCTTCGAAGTCCTTTAATTCTTGGAGGGCGGTGTGGAACATCCAACCCGTCGGACCCTGCGGCCCCGGAACCAATCTGAAGATGCCGCTGCCGCGACCGAGCGCCGTCTTGAACCGGAAGATGGCTTCCAAAGTCTCGTCACCGGCACGGTGGACAAGACGCGGTGGCATGCGGTCCGGGTCAATTTCGAAGCGGGTCGCTTTGATCTCCGATTGTGCCCCGCATAACGCTGCCGCCACTTTCGATGCTCCGTTGACCGTGGTCAGATGCCAGGTGAAGGCAAGGACGTCACGCCAATGAGAATCTTGTTGGAAGAGGAATTCCAGTTGAGTTTGGTCGCCGTTGGAAAGCGCATCTGAAAGTGCCCCAAGCCACTCGACGGCAATGGCATTTAGGTCATCGGTATTCCGCGGCAGCCCTGTCATCCCTTCTATCCTTGTTTCGCTAGATTTCGGAATAACCGGATCCTTTGGATTCGATTCCCCGACCGACGGGATTTTCCATCCAGCCAAACTCGCCGAGTATCATCTGACTGTAAGTCACCCGCCCGTTGACCTTCTCCACCGGTTCCGTCGCCAGCAATAGCGAGGCTTGTGCCATGAGCGACGGTGGTTCTCCTTTCGGGTCGTCCATGCCTTCGACCAGCTTGTGATGGACGGTACCCGGTGTTGGCACCACGCGTGAGGGTGAGACGGCGGAGACGGCGATATTGCCGCATTCGGCGACTTCTTCGGCCAAGCCTTGGGTAAATCGCTCCAGTGCAGATTTGGTGGCGCCGTACATGGTGCCGCCATGGCGCAAGATGCCCTTATAGGGCCCGCTGCCGGGGCCGATTGCCGCCCCAGAGCTGACATTGACGATGGCGCAATGGCCGCCCGTCGCACTTTTCGCTTTCATGTCAGGCAGCACATTGCGGGAAAGGATGAACGGCGCGTGCACGTTGATCTTAAAACAGCGGATCCAGCGGTTGGTCTGATAATCCGCGACCGGAATGTAGTAATTGAGGGCGGCATTGTTCACGAGCACGTCGACCGGGCCATAAGCGGCCCGCGCCGCTTCCAGCAACTGCTCACAACCTTCCTCTTCCGAGATGTCGCAAGCGACACCCGCGGCTTCGCCACCGGCGTCTTTTATGATCTGGACAGTGCGCGCGAGCGACCCTTCCAGCATGTGATCGCCTTCGTTCAGGGTCCGAGCGGCGCAGACCACACGGGCACCTTCGGAGGCGAATAGTTCGGCGATAGCTTGTCCGATTCCTCGGCTCGCCCCAGTCACCACTATATGCTTTCCGTCGAATTTGCCCATTTGTCGCACCTCCATTCGGTTTCCGGCTTCGCCGATTGATGTAGATTAAAGCCTGGGCGTGGCGACAGAGAAGGAAAAGGTGATGTCTGATAGGCAAATGGTCATGGTGGGGTTTATGCAAGCCCAGAATTGCTCAAACTATCCAGCTTCATGGCGGCATAGCGAATCAGCGGGCGATTTCATGAGCCCGGCCTATTACCAACGGATCGCGCGAGCACTCGAGGATGGGAAATTTCATCTCGGATTCTTCGACGACCGTCTTGCGATGCCGGATATCTATGGTGCCGACCATGCGGAATCGGTGCGCAATGGCGTGCGGGTGGTAAAAATGGACCCGATACCGATCCTCGCCACAATGGCGATGGGGACGAAATGTCTTGGCCTCGCGGCGACCTGTTCGACGACTTATTATGGGCCGTTTCATATCGCGCGGACATTCATGACCTTGGATCATATGACCGGCGGTCGGGCTGGTTGGAATGTTGTGACGTCGTTAAACGATTCCGAAGCGTTCAATATGGGTGCTGCCGGCACGATCGCGCATGATCGGCGCTATGATCGCGCTGACGAATTGATGAAGACTGTCATCGACATGTGGGGCGCGTGGGACGCCGACGCGATTAAATTGGATAAGTCCGAGGGCGTTTTCGCCGATCCGGACAAGGTGCGCCGCACGGAGCATTCGGGCGAATGGTTCGACACGAAGGGAACGTTCACCGTGCCGCAATCGCCGCAAGGACATCCCGTGGTCATTCAGGCGGGGCAAAGCGGCCGCGGTCGACAATTCGCGATCGAATGGGGGGAGGTCATATTTACCATTTTGACCAGCATCGAGCAGGGAAAACAGGTTCGACGTGAGATGCGATCGGACGCGGAGCGCCTTGGGCGCGACCCGGATACGATCACAATCGCACCCGCGGTCTATGTAACCGTGGGTGAGACGCAAAGTATCGCCGAGGATAAATATGCCTATATTGACAGCCTCGCGAAACCTATCGATGGCTTGGCGTTACTGTCCGAAGCACTTAATTTCGATTTCGCAACAAAAAACATCAACGATCCCTTTACCGATGACGAGTTGGAGGGGATTAGCGGTTTGCGCGGGATTCTGGATCGCGTGATCCGAATGAGTGGAACTCCAAATCCGACACTTGGCGACTTCGTGAAACACAGCGGTCGTGGCACGATTCGGGAAGCACCGCATTTTGTTGGTAATCCGAAACAAGTGGTAGATAACCTGGAAGAATGGTTCGTTGAAGGAGCTTGTGACGGCTTTGTCTTAGCCGCGACCCATATGCCGGGCGCCTATGAGGAGTTCACGCGCTACGTCGTTCCTGAACTCCAGCGCCGGGGTCTATATCATAAGGAATATAAGGGCACGACATTGCGTGAGAATTTGGGGCTGTCCGGATATCGGACCAAATAGAGGCACTCTCGACCCAAGCCCAAAGCTCTTGCGACGGCTGTTCTGATTCCATATTCCGCAGATTGAGGTACCCAACACACTACGGGCTAAGGCGAAGGGCGAGCATGTAGATCTGACGGAATTGGTCGCCGCCGCTAGTGAGGTGATGGCCGAGGTCAATGCTCAGCGACTTGTGCGTCACTCCTATCAGATAAACCTGTTGGTCGAGATGATCGTGCCGGGCTACGCGGGAGAGGAGGTCGCACCAGTTAGTCGGGTGCACGTGCAAAAACTGGCCGCTGTGGCCGAAGTATCAAGGAGCCGGCTCGCTGTATCGCGGTTCGAACATGTCGTTGAACTCTGCCACAGCCTGAGCAATGTTGCGGATTCGATCAACAGCAATTGGCAAATGCCGAGCCAAAAAAATGTGCATCTATTGCAACCGCTATCGCAAGCTGTGCTCGCGAGCTTCAATCCAAACCGGGATTCAACGGAGATGGCGGGGGAGCTCAGCGGGATGGTCTCGAAATTCGCCGGTAAGATTAAGTCGGAAGCTGAGTAACAGCTCAACTAAGGCATTGGGTCCGCCGGCAGGCGAAAATTTACGGATCACCCCTACTGGGTAAATACGAATTGATCATGTTGGGAAAATGGTGGGCGCGACAAGATTTGAACTTGTGACCTCCGCCGTGTGAAGGCGGCGCTCTAACCAAGATTGGCTCAGGCTAACGCCTTCGCCTCTGAGCTACGCTTCCCGTAAACCTATGATTTCTCGAAGTAATTCTAGCAACTACCTTGATGTGGGGTAAAGCTAAAATCTTACCCTCGATCTGCCAAATACACCGTCGTTTTAATTCGAGTGGTCCAAAATTGGTCCAAATTCAAAATGATTTAGTGCGTGCCTGATATGCTCATAAGGTATCCATATTTCACTAACACTTTGCCGACACGCTTATGATGGTAACCGCCAACAAAGAAAACATATATAAACAAAGAACATAGTAATACTTATGACGACTATTTATTCACTTAATCGTCATTTCCTTTATTTATATTTTTACTTATTTATCACTAAGTATTATTGACATTTTATTCATAATATGTTATAATAGTATTATAGATTAAATTATTTTATTTTATTTTATTTATACATATTGGACCTCATATTGGGTGTGCAGAGGGTATATAAATAGCGCATAGGGACTCAGACCTATAACCCCACCGTCCAAAGATCACCCTAAATTAGCTAATCCCATACCCATGGCCTTTAGCTATGCTCCCAAACGGCTGCTCTGTCCTGAACACTGACAACAGCACAAGGTACCATGCTTGTAAGTGAGGTGTGGTACCGACCGTTGGAACAGTTGGTACGGTAAGAGGGAGATAGGCCAACCTGCCCCACCTCACATCGAGGTCACCATCACTCACTGTCTCAGAGTTTCTTGAGACATTTCTGCCCCAAAGGGGGGAAGTGTGTCTCAGAATAGGGAAACATAAAAACAGATAGAATAACAAAAAGAAAATAAAGAAGGTTCAATGAGTTCCATTAAGGAACATTTTGCAATTTTGTACGTATAGACTTTTCCCTTTTATAAATATTATTATCAATCACGTAGCGACAAACAGAATCTGCAGCGTCTTCAACCCCACAATCCAAGTTAAACTCTTTAACAAATTTACCTATTCGCTGTAACATGGATTTATCGTATGACTTATCATAATG
>CAXAGK010000268.1:0-5866 GCA_963968305.1 uncultured Rickettsiales bacterium
CGCCAATTAAGAAATCCTTGGGCTGGACGGCAACACGTTTGAAATCCGCAAGCGTGAGTTCCAGGCCGACCGAGTACATGATGAACGCCAACGACAACGGTAGAAATATTTGAGTGATAGCGTTCCCGTCTTCCATGCTTTCTCCGAACTTGCAGTGTTATCAGTTTCTGGGGCGGAACAATAGTGGCGCGGCAAGGGGGAGACAATGGCGACTGGCTTCCTTGATGATTTCCACCGGTTTAAGCCTTGAGATCATCTCCTTTCTCGACAACGCGACCGACATCTACGACCTGGCGAAACACTTCCAGGCGACACAGTTGATGAACTGGCAATGAGTATTGGTTTGGCTGAATAGGAAAAAGTTTCTGTCAATATCGGTGCCAGAAACAGCCGTGAACGAAAACTGCTTTTCTTCGCCCTGGAAAAGCTAAATCCGGCTTGCCGGGTAGATTTCGAAGATGCAACCGATATCGATCGCCTAGCTTGTGAAGCATTCGCCGAACCATCATCTCAGGGCCGGTGTTTTTTGATTTAACTTTAGACATTATGGCGCTTCTCTGGGCACCTGAATTTCTATCCACCATATACTTTGCTATCACATTCTTAACATTCGTCGCGAAATTTCGCGGTAATAAAGGCATTCAGGCAGCTTCATAAACTCAAAATCGACGAATCGATTACTCCCTCCCTATATCCACTTCATAACGTGTGCCTATGGTTTATTCGAGTGCCAGTCACATACCTATTTTGAAGCAGTGCCAGGTGTAAGCTCTAGTCGATCAGCCACCTCCCCCACCCTAAATCTCCACAACCAGCCCATCATACGCACACTCCTCCGGCACACGGTTGGCCATAGCCAGCATTTCGGGGGACATGTGGGTGAGGATTGTGCGTTTGGCTTGGAACTCGTCCCAGTGCTCGATCACGTCGGGGTAGTTCATGTGGAAGCGCACGGGTTTTTCGTAGAAATACGATTCGCAGATAAACAAATCGGCGTCCTTGGAAATTTTCGGTATGTGCTTGGTCCACGCCGTATCCCCCGTATAGGAGACGGTTTTGCCACCGGCTCCCACGCGCAAGCTTGTCGGATGGGTCTGCGGCGTATGGTTCGCGGGATACGGTGTCACCACGGCGTGCTCGCCGACTTTATTCGGCTTCATGATGTCCATCTCGACGAAGGTCAGATCGAACTTCGGCACCATGACATTGCTGCCCGGCAGCATCGATTCCATCATCTCGCGCAGGCGCGCCTCCGTATCACGGGGGCCCGCGATGATGAGCGGCTTGGTGCGTTTCGCAGCCAACATCCCATCCAACAGCATCGAGGGAATACCGGAACAATGATCGGCGTGAATATGCGAAAAAATAACCGCATCGAGCGATGCGTGTTTGATGCCCGCCTGCTGCAATGCAACGAGCGACGTGGCACCAAATACGATCGCATAGCGGAAACCCTCCACATCGACGACGAAGCACGAATTAAACCGCCCACCGGAGCCGAACGCATCGCCGCAGCCGGCAAAAGTGACTGTGTCTGATTTTGACATATTGATTCCTACATTTCGTCTTTCGTGGATTATCCGGGACACGTTCCTGAATGCAAATCTGCATTCACTTTCGCGTTAAGAAACCTGTTCCAATTTCCACGTCTCTTTCTGCGATCGGATCACCTGAACAACTCATCTGCCTCCGCGACAATCTTAACTAGTTCCTTTTGCAGGTTTTGAATTGCTAAATCCTGCGCTTCACTTAATCGTCTCGTCATCATAAAGCATTGCGACCAAAGCCCGTGTCCGCCCTTAAATCCACCGCGTGTTATCTCCTTTTCGAACTTATCGTGCCCTGGATGGTAGATCCGTACCCTGATCGTAAAATCCAAATCCGCATTGCAAACCGTCCCAACGCACGAGCCCCGAGGTGTCATATTCGTTAAGGTCAACGCAATTCCGCCAACAGCATTAAAATCGTGTATTTTGACTGAAGTCTCGCTTTTCGGTACAAAAACGACTTCTTCAAAGAGCGCTTCGACCGCGAGTTTCATAGATTTTTCCAGCTGCGGACCAAACACTAGTTTGAAGCTACAAAGCTGCTTTGCCAGGCTTTGCCAGGCTTTGCAGCGGAGCATTCGGGTTAGATAAGTCCCCTGCTATTGGTTTGCCCGGACCCAACTTTAAAACAGCAACGTATTTTCCCGAGATTTTACGCTCCACACTTGCAACTGGCGTAGCCTTGCCGGTCGCCTCAATCGTCTTTGTACAGCCTGCGATCAATAATGCGCAGAAGGCTGTTGTCGACAAAATGAAAGATTTCACAATCATCAACGAACCATTTTTTTTAGTTATTTCACTCTTAAATCACGCAATCTAAATTAGAATTTTACAAGGTTGATTACGCTGCCTACAAGATAGAAACCTTCCGCTCTTCCCCTTTCACGAACCGGAATTGAATATCTGTTAGCGGACTCCAAACACCTAAATTTGCCTCCCTCTTCCGTGCTCCCTTTCCCGCATCACGACACGGTGTAAATCATTTGCTACACTCCCTGGGGCATCTGGAGGTTTGAGACATGCATGATCTGGTCATACGGAACGCGAACATCGTCGATGGCACCGGCGCGGACGCGTATTCAGGCGATATCGCGATCGATGGCGGGACCATCGCCCAAGTCGGCGGGACCGCCGGTGCGGGCAAACGAGAGATCGCGGCGAATGGCGCCATGGCCTCTCCCGGCTGGGTCGATGTGCACACGCACTACGACGGCCAGGTCACCTGGGACCCTGTTGTCAGCCCCTCCAGCTGGCATGGGGTCACCAGTATTGTCATGGGCAATTGCGGCGTCGGCTTCGCGCCGGTCAAGCCGAGCGACCACAACATGCTGATCGAGCTGATGGAAGGCGTGGAAGACATCCCGAGCGCCGCGCTGCACGAGGGTGTGCCGTGGAACTGGGAGAGTTTTCCGGAATTCATGGATGCGCTTGAGGCTATGCCGCGCGCCATCGATGTTGCGACACAAGTGCCACACAATCCGGTCCGCGCCTATGTTATGGGCGAAGATGCAGGCACCGACCGCCCCTCCACGACTGAAGAGCGCGAGAAGATGGCTGCCATCGTCGCCGAGGGAATGGCGTCGGGCGCGCTCGGCTTCACCACGTCGCGCACAAAATTCCACCGCACCTCGAACGGCGACCACGTACCGAGCCACTTCGCCGATTTGGAAGAGCTGCGCACCATCGTGCAATCGCTGAAGAGCCACGGCGACGGAGTCATCGGCCTGCTCTGCGATTTCGATGAGCCGGAAAAAGATATCGCCGGATTCCGCCAACTCGCCGTCGAATCGGGCCGCCCGCTCTATTACCTGCTGGTTCAATTCGACGAACATCCAGACCGCTGGCGCAAGGTATTGGAACTCTCGCGCCCCGGCGATGACGGGGCCGTTATCCACCCGCAAGTGTGTCCGCGCCCGGTCGGCTTCTTCCTCGGTCTCGAATGCACGTTCAATCCGTTCGTCAGCCGTGGGGCCTATCGCGAAATCGCGGACTTGCCGCTCGACGAGCGCGTCAAACGCATGCGCGATCCGGAAGTGCGTCGCAAAATTCTCTCTCAGGTGCGCGATCACAAGTCGAACCTGATGCAGCAGGTGACCGGTGCTTTCGACAAAATGTACCGCTTGGGCGATCCGCCGAATTACGAGCCGTCGGAAGCAGACAGCATCCTCTCCATCGCCAAGCGCGAAGGGCGTGAGCCCCAGGAGGTCGCCTATGACATGCTGTTGGAGCGCGACGGACATGAGCTTATCTACCTGCCGTTCACCAACTATACCGACCGCAATCACGAAGTAATCCTGGAGATGCTGCGCGACGAACAGTCACTGTTCGGGCTCGGCGATGGCGGCGCGCATTGCGGGCTGATCTGCGATGCGACGATCCCCACATATCTGCTGACCCACTGGGTGCGCGACCGCAAACGCGGCGACCGTTTGCCGCTGGAATGGATCATCAAACGCCAGACCCGGGATAACGCTAATTTCTTCGGCCTGCATGATCGTGGCGTCTTGGCTCCGGGCATGAAGGCGGACGTGAATCTGATTGACATGGATCGGCTGACCCTGCGCCCGCCGCATATCGTCCACGATTTGCCCGCCGGCGGCCGCCGGTTGGTGCAGGAAGCGGACGGTTATCTGGCGACGATCCAATCAGGCGCAGTGACCTTCGAGGAAGGCACGCATACAGGTGCGCTGCCCGGCAAACTGGTGCGCGGTCGGCAAAAAGGACCAGCAACATAGCAACGATGACACCTCCTGACGCCGAGGCGCTGGCGCGCCTATTGAAGGCGCGCCCTGCCTGGACCGGCATGATGTCGGCATCGGACGCGATCGGATTGGAGCCGCGCACGTTACTCCACAGCGGCCCACCGTCGAAGGAACCGCCGGTCGTCCCGACCTTGAACTCTGCTTCCGTCGCTTGCGTTTTCGAAGGTTGGGCCAAAAACTTAGACGAGGCCGACGCGCTGATCGCCTCGGGCAAAATCCGCTTTGCCCCCGCGCAGGACCGCAATGTCGCCACCCCCTTGGCGGCGGTCGTCTCACCCTCCATGCAACTCGTGGTTATGGCGGATACGTCCGGCTCCGGCGTACGCGCCTTCGCACCCTTGAACGGTGGCGGCACCGGCGGTGCGCCCGCCGCGCGTTACGGACGGAAGTCACAAGAAGCACTCGACCTACTGCGCTTCCTGAACGAAGAGATCGCACCCGCCATCGCGCCCGCTGCCGACACAGTGGTCGACTGGTTACCGATAATCGACGACGCGCTGACCAAGGGCGATGATGCCCATCTCCGCCACCTCGAGGCCCATACCACGATGATGGTGCTCCTCGGCGAACGGCTTGGCGCAGAGTTCGCGAACTCCAAGGCCGGGGCCTTCGTTGGCGAATGGCCGATTTTTCATCTGAACTTCTGGATGGCTGCTGCCCGCTGCGCGCTGTCCGCCGCGTCTGGTGTCGACGGCAGTGCGCTGATCACCGCGTTCGGTGGCAACGGCGCACAGTTCGGACTCCAGGTCAGCGGCCTGCCGGGTCGTTGGTTTACGGCGCACGCGGATGTGCCGCGCGGGAACGTGCGTGCACCCTATACGCTCGAGTCCTGTACCGGTGCTTACGGGGATAGCGCACTCGCCGAGGGTTTTGGTTTGGGGGCGATGGCGCTCTCCTACTGCCCCGACATGCAGGCGCTGCACACGGATTTCTACGACGACGGCATCTACGACCTGCCCGGCACTTTATTGATGGCGGCGCATCCCGGCTTACCGACATCTGCGGCAAGGGCCGGGCTCTCGGCGCGCGCCGTGATCGATAGCGGCAAGACACCGGTGGTCGAGCTTGGACTTGTCGAGAAGACGGGTGTCGACGGAGGCTTGGGCGCAGGGCTCTACCAGCCACCACTAGCCCCGTTTGCGGAAGCCTGCGCGGCTCTCGACGCCGGTTAGTTAGAAGGCTCCTCCTTCGACAAGCTCAAGATGAGATCATTAATCACTACCAACATTGCCTCATCCTGAGCCTGTCGAAGGACGAGCGCACCGATAAGGGGAAAGCCCCATGAGGAAGAACACCGTCCGCGCAGGTCTCGTCAGCTCCGGCTTTGCCGCGAATCTACATATCGAAGGCATCCACCGGGTCTATGGCACCAATGTGGAAGTCGTCGGCGTCCACACACGCGACCAAGCCAAAGCTACGGCTTTCGCCGATGCGCATGGCGGCGAGGCCTTCGCCGAACTCGATGCGCTGCTCGAGAAGATCGATGTGCTGCACATCGTCGCCCCTTCCTCCCTGCATGAGGCCTTCGCGGTGCGGGCATTGGAGCGGGATGTCCAT
>CAXAGK010000269.1:0-5840 GCA_963968305.1 uncultured Rickettsiales bacterium
GAATAGTCCGATGTGCACGTTCCGGGTCCGGCAACCATGACGATCTCTCGGGCAATCGGCTCAAATCCTGCGCGGAAATGCTGACGTGATTTAATCAGAACATAGTCTTTCTTCGATGGGTCGATTCCCAAATGCGTGAAGCACCCTTGGTCGAACGGCTCAAAGCGTCCTTCACAAATTACGATCTCAATTTTCCCAGTATCAAGAACGACGGCCCGACCAATATTCATTTGGACACCGGTGAACATTGGGCCCGTCACGGTGAAGCTGCCATCCGTGATACGCCGCACGGTACCAGTGACCTTCAAAGGTTCGCCCTTTAAAGACATCGCAGGCATGTCAACCTTACCACCCAAATCGACGGTCACCTCCGCCCCAACGCCCGCGTCAATCAATTTAGCCACTGTCTCCGGATCACTGAAGGGTCCGGCACAGACATTCTCCAAGTCCTGTTCAATGACTTCAGCCAAAACCGCCATGACATCTTGATTACCACCGGAGCCGCAATTGTCGCCATGATCGATCAGCATAATCGGTCCGTCGCCCTCGTCATCACTACCAAGCGATTTGGCCTCGGCAATTGACTTCTCGATCGGTTCAACTTCGAAGACAAACTCTTCCCGCTTCTCCCACAATTCCCGCATCAGATCGAACAGGAACTGTTCGGCCGCATCCTTATCACCGTCCGCGACAACAACTCCGGAAAGACCGACATGTGGGATATCTGACAATGGAAAGCAGCCGAATAGAGACGCATTCAAAATATCGCCCTGTGCCTCCGCCTTCATCGCGCGTTCCATGACCGCTTGCATCGGCTGCATCGAAGGTGCGTGGCGGTTCATATGCGTAAGCATAGGCAACGAGTGCCACGCCATTACCGGATTGATCTCTCCGGCGAGTGCCCGCATCAATGTCTTTCCAGCCCGCATGCCAGTTTCGTACATATCGATATGGGGATAAGTGCGATACCCGCAAATGACCGTCGCATTGTCGACGATGGTGGCAGACAGGTTCGTATGATAATCGAGCGCCACAGCAATCGGTAAATCCGGTGCCGCCTCATGGAAACGACGTAACAGCTCGCCCTCTCCGTCATCGAATCCAGTGGTCACCATCGCGCCGTGCAGATCAAGAAACAGGGCATCACAGCCGTTCGAAATGGCCTCGATCACCGCTTCGGAACACAGATCGAGAATTTCGTCAGGCGCCGGCGCACTCGGATGTGCATTTCCCGCGAACGGAAAGTCGAGTTCAACGCCCGCTTCCTCCGCCAGGTCGATATAAGCGGCTACTGGATTATTCGTGTCGCGATAGAATCGAAACGTATCTTCACCCCGTGCTGGGCCATCCGTCGGGCCAACACGGCCAAAATCCTTCACCGGCGTTGCAATTGGCGAAAACGTGTTCGTTTCATGCCGCAGAACCGCAGCGACCCAACGTTGCGCCATTTCTCTTGCTCCCTAGCGGCCCATGAAGGCAGGTTTCCGCTTCTCCATGAAAGCGCGACGGCCTTCCTCGAGATCCTCGCTCTTAGCGCAATCTTCGACCAATTGATGGCACAGCGACATGTCCCGATCACCAGCATCCTTAAGCAACTCATTGACGATCAAATTTGTGGTCTTCAGCGACAATGGTGCATTTGCGGTCATCATGTCTGTGTAGCCTTCGACGTAATCGTCCAATTCGTCGTGCGACACTACCCGATTGAGAAGCCCCATCATGCGCGCTTCCTCGGCATCGAAGCGGCGCGCCGTATAGAAAATTTCCTTCGCAAAGGACGGTCCGACGAGGTCGACCAGCACCTTGGTATTCTCATGTCCATAGCCAATACCCAGCTTCGCCGCCGGTATACAGAAACTCGAGTTATCGGAGCTAATCCGAATATCACAACAGACAGCGATACCCATCCCACCGCCATAGCAATAACCACGAATTTTAGCGATCGTCGGTTTGGCTGAATGTTGCACCGCACCGTATCCCCGGTTCACCGAAGCGCCGTATTCCTTCGTCGCTTCCAAGTTTGCGCGCTCGTCCTGGAACTTGGAAATATCGGCGCCTGAGACGAACGCCTTCTCGCCCGCACCCTGCAGGACGATAACCCGAACATCGTCGTCGGCATCGAACGCTTCTATGGCGTCGCCGAGTTGATCCCACATCGCTTTGGAGACGGCGTTATGCTTTGCGACATTGTCGAAAATCACATTTCCTACATAGCCGTCTTTCTCGGCTATAATTCTACCTTCAGTCATTTCTCGATCTCACTTTCGATTAAATAACGGTACGCGTTTTGAAGTCGGCGATTTGATTCGACGAGTAGCCAAACTCCTCAAGGATTTCATCCGTGTGTTCACCGCGCATCGGCGGACCAACTTCCAATTTACTGGGTGTACGAGACATCTTAATCGCTTGCGCCACCAATTCGATATCTTCGTCACGATCGGGCGAGTAAACCGATTCAGCCGCACCTAGGTGTTTGATCTGCGGATCGTCGAATACTTGATCGATGCTGTAGATCGGTCCACAAGGCACACCGGCTTCGTTCAGCATATCGACCCAGGTTTGCGAATCTTTGGATTTGATGATCGCGTTGATTTCCGCATTGAGCGCATCACGGTTTTTCGACCGCGCGGCACCGTCCGCGTAGTCTGGTTTGGTGATCAAGTGCTCAGCATCAACCGCCTTGCAAAAGCGTTCGTAAATCGCTTGACCCGCGGATGCGATGTTGATGTGTCCGTCAGTCGTCTCGAAGACGCCGGTCGGAATACTGGTCGGGTGATTGTTGCCAGCCTGCGGCGCAACTTCTTGCTCTACGGTCCAACGGGCCGCCTGGAAATCAAGCATAAAGACCTGCGACTGCAGCAGAGAGCTCTGCACCCATTGCCCTTTGCCGGATTGTTCACGTTCCAGCAGCGCAATCATGACCCCTTGTGCCGCGAACAAGCCGGCACATAAATCGGCAATCGGAATACCGACACGCATCGGGCCTTCCCCGGGTACACCCGTAATCGACATAAGACCACCCATTCCTTGCGCGATCTGATCGAATCCTGGTCGGCCCTTATAAGGCCCATCCTGTCCAAACCCCGAAATGCTGGCATAGACTAATCCCGGATTGATCTTGGAGAGAATGTCGTAATCGATCCCCAAGCGGCTCTTCACGTCGGGTCGGTAATTTTCGACAATAACATCCGTCTTCTCGATCAGCTTCTTGAGTATCGCGACGCCGTCCGGATCTTTTAGATTAAGCGTGATGCTTCGCTTGTTGCGATGCAGGTTCTGGAAATCCGGGCCGCTCCGTGGTCCCCCAAGAGCACCCTTCCCTTCTAATTCCGCCGGCATCTCAATCTTAATGACATTGGCGCCCCAATCGGCCAATTGTCGGACACAGGTAGGTCCGGCACGAACGCGGGTCAAATCGAGTACGGTATAGCGCGACAGCGCGCTGGACGCAGGTTGATGCGGCATGTTTCCTCTCGGTGTAAATTTTAGACAGGCCTATTGGCCCTCAGCAGGGTTATTTAACGACACATTTAGTGCAAATACCGCGTTAAGCGACCGCGCTTTTCGAAGCACGCTTGCGTTCGTGCGGATCGAGATAGCGTTTGCGCAACCGGATCGAATGCGGCGTCACTTCGACTAGCTCGTCGTCCTCGATATAGGCGAGAGCTTTCTCCAGCGTTTTCCGCCGCGGAGGCGTCAAATCCACGGAGTCCTCCTTGCCCGATGCCCGGAAGTTCGTGAGCTGCTTCGCCTTCAAAGGGTTAACATCCAGGTCATCCCCTTTGTTGTGCTCACCGATAACCATACCGCAATACACGGGCTCGCCCGGCCCGATAAACAACGCTCCGCGCTCTTCGAGGTTCCAGAGGGCGTATGGCACTGTCCTCCCGGTCTCGCGCGAGACAATTGTGCCGACCCGCCGCCCTTCGATATCGCCCTTATAAGGCGCGTAGCCGTGAAAGAGGCGGTTCAAAACGCCCGTCCCTCGGGTGTCGGTCATGAATTCGCCGTGATAGCCGATCAGGCTGCGTGTCGGCGCGTGGAAAACCAATCTTTGCTTCCCACCACCGGAGGGGCGCATCTCGATCAATTCGCCGCGCCGGGCACCCAGCTTCTCGACGACAGGGCCCGAAAACTCTTCGTCCACATCGATGACGATTTCTTCGATGGGCTCCATCGTTTTGCCGGTTTCCTCATCTTTCTGGAACAGAACCCGCGGACGGCTAATCGATAGCTCGTACCCTTCGCGGCGCATTTCCTCGATCAGAACGGCCAATTGTAGCTCACCACGCCCGGAGACCTCGAATGCGCCTTGATCCGGAGTGTCGGTAATTTTGAGTGCAACATTGCCTTCCGCTTCGCGCATCAGACGGTCACGGATCATCCGAGAAGTGACTTTGTCACCTTCTCGTCCGGCAAGCGGCGAATCGTTCACCGCGAATGTCATCGCAAGAGTCGGCGGATCAATCGGATCGGCAGCGATCGGTGCCTCGACCGCCAGGTCACACAGTGTATCGGCGACCGTGGTTTCTTTAAACCCGGCGATGGCAACAATATCACCGGCGGATGCTGATTCTACCGGCACCCGCTCCAACCCGCGAAACGCCAAAAGTTTCGTTACGCGAGCCTGCTCAAGTTCCGTTCCCTCACGCGATAATGCTTTGATCGTTGTATTGGAGTTGATGGTACCGGATTCAATCCGCCCCGTCAGAACACGCCCAAGGTACGGGTCAGCCTCCAAGATGGTCGCGAGCATTTGAAATTTGCCATCGATGACGACGGACGGCGCCGGCACATATTCCACAATTAGATCGAACAGCGGCGTCATATCCGTGCGCTCGCCGTCGGGCTCACTTGCGGCCCAACCTTCCTTCGCTGAGGAGAAGAGGATCGGAAAATCCAACTGCTCTTCATTTGCATCCAAGGCGGAAAACAAATCGAATGTCTCGTCATGCACTTCGTGCGCGCGGGATTCGGGCTTATCCACCTTATTGACGAGGACGATCGGCCGCAGCCCAAGGCTCAACGCCTTGCCGACCACGAATTTCGTTTGCGGCATCGGTCCTTCGGCCGCATCGACCAACACCACAACGCCGTCGACCATGCTGAGGATACGCTCAACCTCACCGCCGAAATCCGCATGGCCTGGCGTGTCGACGATATTGATGCGCACACCCTTCCATTCGACCGAAGTGCATTTCGCCAAAATCGTGATCCCGCGCTCGCGCTCCTGATCGTTGCTGTCCATTGCGCGCTCAGCCACACGCTGATTGTCGCGAATGTTTCCGCTTTGCCTCAACAAACAATCCACCAAAGTCGTTTTCCCATGATCGACATGGGCAATGATCGCGACGTTCCGAAGTTTCATAGGATTAATCTAACCAACCTCTATTAGCGCGGTTGCGCATAATTAGGACAGAATCTCGCTGTGACGAGAAAATACGGAATGTATTAATATTTCCAACTGCCCCCCTATACACAGTTATACGATCAATACCAATTACTTCACTAAATTCTTTGATGACTTTCCTTCTAGTTTTAGTGTTTCCTCCATTCTTCGATGATGCTTTGCGCCTCCTTCAGGGTGTAGAAGATGTCACCGATCAGTAATTCGTCCCTGAAACGGGCGTTGAAGCTTTCACAATATCCGTTCTCCCATGGCGAGCCTGGTACGATATCGGCGGTCTTTGATCTGACTGCGTTGATCCATGCCCGGATCGCCTTAGCGACGAACTCAGATCCGTTGTCCGATCGGATGAAAGCAGGCACGCCGCGCATGATGAACAGTCGATGGCCCAGACGTGATTGGGATGGGTCGGGCGCAGCCGGATGATCGAGCT
>CAXAGK010000270.1:0-5824 GCA_963968305.1 uncultured Rickettsiales bacterium
CTGGTTTTCTTTTAAGTAACTCCTCAACCTAACCCTCTCCCACAAGGGGAGAGGGGATTACGGGAAACGTCAAATGCGCTCCTACTCCCCTCGCGGGAGAGGGCCGGGGTGAGGGGGCTTTCTTAGGGGTCGACCTTGGCCGTTGCATAGCCGCTGACCACGGTGGTGCCGTCTTGGTTTGTCGTCTTCACTTCCAAGTCGACAAGCTTGTCGCCGCCTTCCTCGCGGAGTTCCGTCACAGTCGCGGTCGAGGTCAATGTGTCCCCTGGCCAAACTTGGTTGGTGAAACGGACGCCAAATTTAGTTAACCGTCCGTCGCCGACATAGTTGGTCAACATTTTGCCTGTCAGCCCCATGGTCAACATGCCGTGCGCGAAGACGCTCGGATAGCCGGCCACTTCCTTCGTATAAACATCATCGGTGTGCAGCGGGTTATAGTCGCCCGACGCACCCGAATACATAACCAGTTGGGTGCGACTCAGATCGTCGACGACGACTTCTTGATGCTCGTCGCCGGGATTCAGATTGCTTGCGTTGAGTGCCATTGTTCCCTCCCTTAACTCTGTTCGACCGGCTTCTCGGTCTTCACACCGACCGAGCGCATGGTTAGGACCAGTTCACCGTCCTGATCGCGAAATTCGTGAACCGTCTCGGTGAATTTCAAAAGACCGGCCCGCTTGCTTTCCTTCTCCCAGGTCTTGCCCGCGTGTTGGGTGACGGTGAGTTGGTCTCCCGGCTTCAGGTGGCGGTGGTATTCATAATGCTGCTCCGCATGCAGACCCCCCGTTGACGGCGACGGGCCGTCTAATCCTGTGGGGTTCTTACCGGAGCCGAACCATTTCTCGCCAGTCTTCAGGCGCAGGTGATAGTTCGGATCGAATTGCGCCACGGAGCGACCGAAGGTCGGCGGGGCAATGACATTGCCGGTCTCGCTCTTGGCGGCGTAGTCGGCATCGTTATAAATAGGGTTCTCGTCCAGCAGGGAGCGCGCAAACATCATGATATGCGACCCCTCGACGGGCATTTTAATTTCATCGGCCACGGATTTTCTCCTTCATCCTTTGCTCACTCGGCAGGAAGAGAGGATGTGATTCCGATGCGTTCGGTCAAGCGTCGGCGGCGGGAAGATCAGGGCCGCCGATGACGCCTTCTCTGGCGAGGGCGTCGATGGAGACACCGTCGTAGCCGAGGTGTTGCAGTATTTCGCTTGAGTGTTGCCCGAGATGCGGCGCGGTTCCCTTGGGCGATCCGTTCTCGGGTGGCTTAACACCTGCCAGATTTGGGACAGGTGCCGGTGTAATTAGGCCAGGTTGGTCCAGCCAATTCACAGCGTTGTCCGCCTTCGCCTGCGGATGCTCTAGGAACTCGGCATAGTCGTTCAAGATTTCATGGACGATTCCGGCTTCGGTCAGGCGTGCCGACCAATAAGCCGACGGGAGCCCGGACATCGCGTTGTTGATCGCCGGTGTCAGTAAATTGGCATGCGCGTGCCGGGTAACGGCGGTCGCGAAGCGGGTGTCGTCCGCCAGGTCCGGCCGTGCGATGGCATCGCAGAAGGGCGCAAACTCAGTGTTGCGCATGACGACCAGAGTGATCCAACCGTCGCTGGTCGAGAAGACGCCGTGCGGCGAGGCCCCCGGGGTCATCTCACCGCCCTCGAGCGTGTTGGCGATCAGCCTCACGCTTTGCATCGCGAGGCCGGAGCGCATTAGGGAGTTATCGATATAGCAACCCTTCTCCTCGTCGCGTTTGGCGTAGAGCGCGGAAGAGAGTGCCTGGAACGAATAGAGTCCGGTCGCCATGTCGACGGGGATAAACATGATCCGGTGCGGTACGCCGTCCTCGCCTATGTTGGAATTCATCATGCCGGTCAACGCCTGGAGTGCCGGGTCGAGGGCAGGGCGTCCCGCCAGCGGTCCCGTTTGCCCAAAACCGGAGACCGAGAGATATATGATTCCTGGGTTCGTGTCCGAGACGGCCTCGTAGCCGAAGCCTAGGCGTGCCGCGACCCCGGGACGAAAACCTTCCATGAAGACATCGGTGGTTTCTGCCAACTTTCTCAAAATGTCTTTGCCCACCTCGCTCTTCAGGTCGAGGGCCAAGCTTCGTTTACCGAGATTGCCGGTGATCGAATAGGCGGTTTGATCGTCGTATATGATGCCCAGTTGGCGTGCCCAATCGCCGCCGATCACGGGTTCGACCTTAATGACGTCCGCACCCTGCTGGGCCAGCATCATGCCGCAATAGGGCCCCGCGATCCCCTGGCTGAGATCGAGAACGGTTATTCCGGCGAACGGTGCGTCGTATCCCATGGCAACTTACCTCCGCAAATCGATATGGAGTGGAATTAATGGCGGACGATGGCTTTTCATTTTGGGATAGGTGAGTAAATTCCTCGACGTCATTGACAGAATGAGAGCCAAAATGCCCGATACCGTTGCTATTCCCGCCCCCTTGGAAATCCACACGGAAACCGTACGGCCCGAATGGATCGACCATAACGGTCATATGAACGTCGCCTATTACCTGCTGGCCTTCGACGAGGCAGCGGGCGCAATTTCACAGTATATCGGCTATACGAACGAGTACCGGAAAGCGAACAACATCGGCACTTTTGTTGGCGATTATCATATCCATTACGTGCAGGAAGTGATGGAAGGCGACCCGTTGCGTTTCACATATCGCATCGTCGATTGCGACGAGAAACGATTTCATTACTGGCAGGAAATGTATCACGCGGAAAAAGGGTACCTCGCGGCGCAAGCGGAGGCGATTACGCTTCATATAGATATGAAGGTTCGTAAGGTCTCACCGTTCCCACCGGAGATTTACGAGCGAATTCGGGCGATCTACGAGGCGCACAAGCAGTTGCCGCTGCCGGATAATTTGGGTAGGCAGGTCAAGGTGCGGCGGAAGTAAGCGTCCCCGCCCTAGCCGATCTCGTCCCCTAGTCCCATATACTCGTCGACGAATTTCAATACCCCATCACGGCCGCGGTTCGGCAGGCCGATGATGGCGCGGGTGAAACCGGCTTCGCGGAATTTCTTCAGTGCGTCACCGTCGCGGGCGCGCTGACAAAATGCGGAGAGTTTGATTTCGTCCGGATTGCGGCCTTCCTCGCCCACGACTTGGCGCATCTTCTCGACCATGGCTTTTGGATCGCGGAGCAGCACGTCGATGGGCATCCAGCCGTCGCAATAGCGGGCTACCCGTTTCAACGACATATCCGTGGCACCACCCATATAGACCGGCGGATGAGGGGCTTGCGCCGGTTTTGGATTGCTGACGATGCGCTCGAAATTCACAAATTCGCCAGCATAACTCGCTTCTTCTTCCGTCCAGATCGCTTTCATGGCCTCTACCCGCTCGCGCAGTAGTTTCCAACGGCGATCGAAGGGGAAGCCATGGTTCTCCATTTCTTCTTTGTTCCAGCCGCCGCCAATGCCGAACAGAAACCGACCACCGGAATAGTGATCGAGGGTGGCAACTTGTTTCGCGAGCGATATCGGATGGTGCTCGACGACCAGGCTGATTCCAGTCCCGAGTTTCAAGTTCTTGGTGACAGCCGCCGCCATGCCCAGGGTCACGAACGGGTCGCTCATGTGGTAATACGGTTTCGGCAGATCGCTGCCGCCGGGGAAAGGGGTCTCGCGGCTCGCTGGAATGTGGGTGTGCTCACCGACCCAAAGCGATTCGAAGCTGCGGGTTTCCAACTCGCGCGCTAGATCGTCCGCGCGAATGCCGTATTCCGTATTGTAACTAAAAAACCCGATATCCATGGTGTGTCCTCCCTGTCCCGACGCGCGGTCGCGCCTAGTTTCTTAATTAGTTCGGCGTCCGGGGTTTGAAGACAACCTTCCGTTATTCCCGCGTAGGCGGGAATCCAGAAAGATATCCGGAGCCGACTGGATTCCCGGCTACGCGGGAATAACGGTTCTGTATATGAGGTTAAACATGCCAATCGAAATGCCAGCCATCTCGCTGGCCGCGGTGCCGGGGCGGCGCCATCAGATCATCGAATTCGCTCAGGAAGCGGAAGCGCGCGGGTTTTCTGGTATTTATATGCCATCGCTCGGTGACAACATGGCGTTGGCGACGGCGCTCGCGACGGCCACTAGCAAAATCGAGTTCGGCACGTCGATCTGTCCGATCTATTTTCGCGCGCCGTTAGATCTGGCCCAACACGCGGCCTTCATTCACGAACTCTCTAATGGGCGGTTTAAATTCGGCATCGGTGTGGCGCATGCGCCGTCGCATTCACGCTACGGGGTGACGGTCGGCAAACCGCTCTCCGACATACGGGATTTCGTCGCCGAGATTCGAAGTGCGAAGATGATCGGTGAATTACCGCCGATCGTGCTCGCAACTTTGCGGAAAAAAATGATTGGCCTTTCGACACAGATCGCCGAAGGCCTGGTCTTCGCCAACGGCGCGCGCTCTCACATGGCGATTTCGCTCGCCGAGGTGCCGATGGAGAAGCGCAACGACAAGAATTTCTTTATCGGTGACATGATGCCGACCTGTATCTACGAAAACGAGGCGACGGCGGCGGCGGTTAATCGCAAGACGCTGGTGCATTACGCGCAGCTGCCAAACTACCGGAACTACTGGAAAGAGGCAGGCTACGAGGACGAAATGGCCGATGTCGAGAAGGTGATGGCGAATGGGAATGACCCGGAAGAAATTGGCAAATGCCTGAGCGAACGCTGGCTCTCAGACAACACACTTTATGGGCCGCCCTCGAAGGTACTGGAAGGGCTTGAGGCCTGGTACGACGCGGGGATCAAGACGCCGATCCTGGTGCCGTCCTCAGCGCAAGGCAATCAGTTCAAGGCGATCCAAGAAGTGTTCGAACTCTGTGCGAGGCTGAAATGAAATTCGGTATCAGATATTGCAACACGGCGCGTTATACCAAGGCGGAGAACGCGGTCGAATTGGTGCAGGCGGCGGAAGCGGCGGGTTTCGAATCCGCGTGGACCGTCGACCACGTGGTGGTGCCGGAGGGGTACAAATCGCAATATCCCTACACCGATGACGGCAAGATGGCGGGGGGCAAGAATGATATCCCACTGCCGGACCCCCTCATTTGGATGAGCTATGTCGCAGCGCGAACCGAGAAGATCAATTTCGGCACCGGCATCCTAATCATGCCGCAACGCAACCCGGTGGTAGCCGCCAAACAGGTCGCGACCTTGGATTACATGACCGGTGGCCGGGTGCTGCTGGGTATCGGTGTCGGATGGATGGAAGAGGAATTCGCGGCCATCAACGCGCCGTTCGAGGCGCGGGGCCGGGCTACGGACGAGTATGTCGGCGTGATGCGGGAACTATGGACCTCCGATATGCCGACCTATGACGGCGAGTTCTTCAAGTTCAAGGGTGCCCACATGCAGCCGAAACCGGTCAACGGAACAGTGCCGATCATCGTCGGCGGACATTCCAAGGCGGCGGCCCGGCGGGCGGGACGGCTCGGCGACGGGTTCTTTCCGGCGCGCGGGGTGCCGACGGACCTGTTCGATATAGCCAAACGCACGGCGGAAGAACACGACCGCGATCCGGACGCGATTGAGTTCACCGTCAGCATGCCCGAGCGCATCGAGGATTTGCCGGAATTGGTGAAGGCGGGTGTTGACCGTGTCTTGGTGCCGATCATCAACATGTTCGGCCTCAAGAGCAGCTCCGCGAGCGGCCCGGATGATTTGAGCCGATGGAGCGAGATCATCGATCAATATCGGGACGCATAGGGAAATAGGGAGACACTATGAAATTCGGACTGCGCTACTGTAACACCAATCAATATGTTGACCCGGCGAATGCCGTGGAA
>CAXAGK010000271.1:0-5817 GCA_963968305.1 uncultured Rickettsiales bacterium
GTGATCCACATATCCTCGATACAGCCCGCGTGGACACCGTGGGTGCTCATGCTGGTCGCTTGCCGCTCGCCCCGATTGATGCCGCCCTGGCTCGGTTTGAGTGCGACATTGCCGCAATAGGCGGCGGGGCGGATGATTGATCCGCCGACTTGCGTGCCGATTGCGGTTGGCAACATGCGTGCGGCGACTGCCGCCGCAGAGCCGGAGGACGAGCCGCCCGGCGTGCGCTCTGGATCGAAGGGATTCGTCGTCGGCCCCGGATGCGATCCACCGAGCTCCGCCGTGACCGTCTTGGCGACGATGACCGCGCCCGCTTCGCGCAACGCCCAGACGGCCGCGTTGTCTCGTTTCGGGAAATTACCGATATACGCGTCGCAGCCCATCTGCGTCGGCATGTCCTTCGTCTCAAGCAGATCTTTGATCCCGATGGGCAAGCCGTCGATTGGGGAGAGGGGATTGCCATCCTTCCAACGTTGAGTGCTCTCATCCGCCGCCGCCCGAGCGCCAGGCTCGTTGATGGCGGGGAAAGCCTTCACGACCGGCTCACGCTCGGCGATGGTCTTCAGGCAGCGCTCCAGATAATCGCGCGGCGTATCCGAACCGTCGGCGAAGGCGCTCGTTGCATCATGAAACGTCAGCGCCTTGAAGGTGCCAGGGTCGTATCTCGTTGGTGTATGGGCGTCCATATTACTCTCCTCAAATACGACAAGCGATTATACGGGCCGGTCACCGACGACCTGGACCCGCCGCATATCCCGCCGATAGCCGTGATAGTCGTTGACGGCGATATGATTGATGCACCTATTGTCCCAAAACGTGATTGAGCCCGGTGCCCAACGGAAGCGGAACGTGAATTCCGGTCGCGCGGCGTGGGCGAATAAGTAATTGAGGAGCGGGGCGCTTTCCTCCTCAGTCATCCCCTCGAAGCGGCGCGTGTAGGAAATGTTCACGAACAGGCTCTTGCGGCCGGATTCGGGGTGCGTGCGGACGACCGGATGGACGTTTTCAGTTACCTGCCATTCGTCGTCGACGCGAACGCCGACCGATCGTCCCTTGCCGAGATGCGATTTTGGGCCCGCGACCCGCGTGTCGTTGTGTACGGCCCGCAATCCGCCAAGCAGTTCCTTCATTCCGTCCGAGAGCGCTTCATAGGCGAGATATTGATTGGCGAACATCGTGTCGCCACCTCGGGTTGGAGTTTCCAGCGCATAGAGTATGCCACCCATCGGCGGCGTCGCGAGACAAGTGGTGTCCGCATGCCAATCTTCGCCGACGACTTGTGTCGCGTCCGGTTCTTTCAGGATATTTACGACCTCGGGATGTGATCCCGTGCGGATCAAGTTTGGATGGACCAACAGATCACCGAACCGGCGACCAAACGCCATGAGGGTATCTTCGGTGAGTGATTGGTCGCGAAAGAAGATGACGAGGTTCTCGATCAATGCGCCGCGAATTTCCGCGATCACGTCGTCCGATGGGTTTTGCGAGAGGTCGACGCCGGAAATTACACCGCCGCCGGCGCCAGCCAACCGGTCGACCGTGATGTGTCGATAACCTGTGGTGTTTCCATCCATGTAGGTTTCGCGGCGTGGGCCACCCTCCTGCACTTTGATTTGATCCGATAGAATTTAGTCTAGGGTGTTGGCTGTCGAATAGAAGGGCGCGCTTATACGTCTTCCCAATACTGGATCATGCGCCGCCGCATGGCATCGTCTGGCAAACGACCGCGACCGGCCGCCAAATTATCGATCATGTGATTTGGCTTGGACGTTGCCGGGATGACGCACGTGACAGCCGGATGGCTCATCACGAATTTTAGGAAAAACTGGCTCCACGTCTTGCAATCGAATTCCTGCGCCCAATCTGGCAAGCTTTCACCCGTGATTGAGGCGAACAGATTTCCGCCTTCGTAGGGACGATTTACGATAATAGCGATCCCGCGTTCGGCGGCTACCGGCAAGAGTTTGTCCTCCACCGCACGTTCGCCGATGGAATAAGCCATCTGCACGAAGTCTATGTCTTCGTTCTCCATGACAGCGACCAGATCGTCGATGGCGTGGCTGGAGTAATGAGTGATGCCGATATAGCGGAAAATGCCCGCGGCCTTCCAAAGACGTAGCGTCTCCAATTGGGTGCGCCAGTCGATCAAATTGTGAATTTGCATCAGGTCGATGACATTGGTCCGCATTTGGCGGAGCGATTCTTCCATTTGCGCGATGCCCCGGTCCCTTCCTTCGGTCCACACCTTGGTCGCTAGGAAGGCGCGCCTCCGGTCTTCGGTCTCCGCGAGGAGGTCGCCGACGACGCCTTCGGCGCGACCGTACATCGGTGACGCATCGACAACACTGCCGCCAGCTTCGAACATGAGTTGGATTACTTCGCGTTGCGGGGCTCTCATGTCGGAGGTGTCAGAGACGTCAAATGCCCGCCATGTGCCCAAGCCAACCATCGGCAGTAGCTCACCGGATTTCGGGATCGCACGTTGCATGACAGGCTCCATCGCATAGGGCATTTCGGGTAGGCCAAGCGCGGCGACGCCAGCGGCCGCACCTTCCAGAAAATGTCGTCGAGTAACGTCGCATACAGTCATGGATTTAGGATCGATTGGCCTTGGGCGCGAAAATTTCGATTTACTGGCCGACCCCACGCAATGGGTGAAGGCCGACGGAGGTCCAATCATCTGGACAAAGGTCGACGAAGGCCTTGCTCGCCAGGGCGTGGTGGCCGACCGTTTTCGTTAGTGATTCGATGCGCGTAGCTTCGTTGGCGGCGGCACCGATGACGCTGAATTCGACCTATTCGGGAACGCCGATATTGCCGTAGAGGACTTCGCCCACATGTAGGCCAGTGCCGAAGGAAATTGCGGATCAGTCGCTCGTTGGCATCCTGTAGTGCGGCGGCGGCATGCTCGGACATACCATCGACATCAATGGGAAAGATCGCCAGGACGGCATCGCCAATAAAGCGCAGAACTTCGCCGCCATTCGCGATTACGGCCCCAGCCGTTACTTCGAAATAGTCGTTCATGATCGCTAGCAATTCCGGCTTCGTGACCGACTCCGCCAAAGGTGTCGAGCCACGCAGGTCGCTGAACCAGATGACGGCGTTGATCTCCTCACCGACGCCCAACTTTATTTGATCCTGCAAGACACGGTCCCCGGCGCTGCGACTCAGATAAGCGTTCAGGACGTTGTGCGCGGTCTGTTCTTTGATGGTGACCTTGCAGGCGACGGCCAAGCGCTTCTGGATGCGCATTAGTGCGGCGATGTCACGGTCGCTGAATCCCGACTGCCGGTCTGTCAGCCAGGACGCGATCATTTCTTCAGCAATCGAATATGTGGTGGGTGTCTCTGAAAACGCGGACGCATTGATCAGATAGTCGGTCCCTCCCTCGTCCCGAAATTTTTCCAGGACGGCGAAGTCCAATAATGCGTTGTCGCCGGTGAGCCAGTGACGCAGGAAGGCAGTGTCGGACTCTAGGACAACCGCGATTGGGCTTTTTTTGAATTCCTCAGTGTTCAGCATCTCGCCATGCAGAAAGGCTTCAGTGACCAGTCCCTCGTCCGGTTTCCAGGTCAGGCTCATGCCCGCGAAAAGTGGGTGCAGAGTGCTGAATCCAATCGAGCCGCGCGAGATCGGAATACCGGCGGCGCGTAGTCGTTCACAACAGCTGCCGTAAAGCGTCTCGATATCCGCTCCGGCCAATGCGCGGGTAATTAGCCAATCAGCGACCTGGTCTATCGAGGTGTCACCGTAGCTCGAAGCCTGATGATCGAAATCGCTCATTCGTTATTTATCCGCCGCCGTAGAGTGCTTCGAGATCGTCGCCATAGCGGGCCTTGATGACGTGGCGTCGAATTTTCATGCTCGGTGTCAGCATTTCGTTATCGATGCTGAACGCCTCCGCCGTGACCTTAATGCGGCGGACTCGCTCGATGGTGCTGAGACGCGCGCTGACCCGGTCGACGGCCTCGCGGATTGCAGCGACGAAAGCATCGTTTTCTACTAATGTAGTAAGGTCATTTTCTACATTGTTGGCCTTCGCCCAATCCGCCGCGAAATCCGTATTCGGTACCAGGAGTGCAACTAAATGCGGGCGCTTGTCGCCATAGACCATGGCTTGTTCAATTTCCGGCTCGACCGTCAGCATTCCTTCAACACGTTGTGGTGCCACGTTGTCTCCACCTGAATTGACAATAATGTCTTTTTTACGATCGGTGATCTGGATGTAACCGTCTTCGTCGATTTTGCCGATATCGCCGGTGTGCAGCCAACCGTCCTTGATGGTCTCGGCGGTCGCTTCCGCATTGTTCCAATAGCCCTGCATGACCAATTCGCCGCGAACGATGATCTCGCCGTCTTCCGCGATGCGCACGTCCACACCTTTCATCGGAGGGCCGACCGTATGCATCTTATTGGGATGCGGCGGGTTGCAGCTGATGACTGGTGCGGATTCCGTCATGCCGTAGCCCTGTAGGATGGTCAGCCCGAGACCCGTGAAGAAGACACCGACGTCGTAATTGAGTGGGGCGCCGCCAGAGACGAAAGCCTTGAGCCGCCCGCCAAAACGTTCGTTCACCTTGCTGCGGACCAGCTTATCCATTACCGGGTCCAGCATGGCATCGACGAGGCCTAGCGATCCCGGATTCTCGTATTTCCGCCGTCCGATATTGACGGCCTTCATGAACATTTTTTGTTTGAGGCCGCCCGCTTGCTCGACCCCGCGCACGATCCGTCCGTGCATAGCCTCATATAGGCGCGGCACCGCGGTCAGGATGGTTGGGCGAACTTCGGAGATATTGCCGGTGAGTTTATCGACACCTTCGGCATAGTAAATCTGCGCGCCGATGGAAATCGGTAGGAATTGGCCCGCCGTATGTTCATAAGAATGGGAGAGTGGCAGGAAGGAGAGGAAGATTTCTTTCCCTTCCTCGAAGCCAGGCAGTTGGTGCAGGAAATCATGCGCGCCCATGCAATTGCAGATAATCGCGCCATGACTGAGCATCACACCCTTAGGCTTGCCCGATGTGCCCGAGGTATAGATCAGACAGCTGGTGGCGTCGCGTTTGATTTCAGACGCGTCCGGTAGCGGAGCGTCGGCGGTCTCCCCGCGTGCCAAGGCATCCGTCCAGCTCAGGGTTTCGAATGGATGGCTATTGTCTTCCAACTCTTCGATGGAGATGACGAAACTGAGATCGGGGCATTGCACTGCGGCGGCACAAACGCGCTCCGCCAAGGCTTTGCCGGAGACGATGACACCCTTGGCCCCGCTGTCGGAGAGCACATGCAGATGATCGTCGACCGTATTGGTGGTATAGGCGGGCACCGTGATGCCGCCGGTTGCCATGACGGCAATGTCGGCAATCACCCATTCTGGGCGGTTTTCCGAGACCAAACCGACCCGGTCGCCCGGCTCCACGCCCAGGGACTGTAATGCCCGCGCTAGATTGCCGACCGTATCGGCGGTCTCGCGCCAACTCATCGATTGCCATTCGCCGTCCCGCTTCGTCCATAGGAACGGCGCATCTCCATAGTGTATCGCTCGGTCGTGAAACATCGCGACCAGATTGGGCGTTGCTTGATAGTCCATGCCTGCGTTCCGCTTCCCTCTAACCCCCGGTGTATCGGCCTTTCTTATATCGCGGTGGCGGAGCGAGGAAAACCGATTCGGTGAGGGGATTTCGTGATGATTCCTTGTGATGGATCGCTCGGGGACTTATATCGCGGGAAAGCATGGAGGTAAGGTATGAACGACACGGCACAGCTGGGCGAGCTTCCCACATGGGATTTAGCGGATCTTTATCCGGGGCGTGAGTC
>CAXAGK010000272.1:0-5769 GCA_963968305.1 uncultured Rickettsiales bacterium
ACAACACCATGACGAACGACGCCGTCATGCCGGATGCCGTCACCAGCACCCGGTATGGTTTGCCGTAACGGGCAAACAGATCGTCGACCGTTTCCGTTTGAAACGCCATTCCCTGCCGTCAATCCTTGTGCTTGGCCCGGCGCCCCAACATCCATGCCGGCCATATACCTACAAGGTATGCCGCAACCAGGATCCAGAAACCATCCTGGAACCCCAAAGTGGCAGCCTGTGCATGGATGACCTGGCCCAGGTAATGCAACGCACCGGATTGCTGGACGGTCTCGGATACTCCGGCCTCTCCCAGAATTTGCCCGACGCTACTGAGGAGCGCGCGGCTCGCCTCGTTGTCGGAACTTTGTGTCGCCGCCAATACATCGGCATGATAGTGGGTCCGCATTTCCAAGAAGACGACCCAAGCATTGATGCCAAGCGACCCGCCGAGCTGGCGAATGAAGTTCATCGTCCCGGCGCCGGAATTGAGTTTGTCCGGTGGCAAGGTGCGCAGCGACACGGTAATAATGAACGGTTGCGTGAGACTGACGCCGAGGCGGTTGATAATGCCGTAAATCGCAATCGCGATGAACGCCGTATTCACATCCGCATCCGCCAATGGAACGGTGCCGATGGCGAACAGCAGCAGTCCGGCGATGATAGCATAGTGCGGCTTAATCCGATCGGCCATCCGCCCCATAAAGGGCAGTAATGCGACGACGACGATACCGGAGGGCAGCAAGACCAATCCCGCGTCGAGAGGTGACATCCCTTGAACCAATTGCCCAAAGACGGGGACGGCGTAAGCCATCGCAAAATTTCCAAGACCGAATATAAAGGCGACGCCCATGGCCCAGGCGAACTCTCGATTCTTGAATAGGGCCAACTCCATGATTGGCGCCGAGGACCGCATCTGCGAATAAATAAACGCCGCCGCTGTGAGGACAGATGTCAGGAACAGGCCGAGAATATAGCTCGACGTCCACCCTTCCCGCTGGCCATCCGTCAATCCGGTCATGAAACAAAAAAGGGTGACAACCATCAGGCCGTAACCGGTCCAATCAAAGGGCCGATTAGTTTCCTTACGGTCCGACGGTAAGACGAACATACCCGCGGCGAAGGCGATGCCGATAATCGGCAACGGTGCAAAGAAAATATAGCGCCAATCCAGGATCTCCATCGCCAGGCCGCCGAACACCGGTCCCATGGCAACCGCGAGCATCAGTGCCATGCTGTATATGCCCGCCGCGAAGCCGCGCCGTTCTTGCGGGAAAATTTGGAAGATCGTCACAAGGATCAAAGGCTGGATGATGCCGGAGGAAATTCCCTGCAACACTCGACCGAAGACGATCATGTTAAAGTCCTGCGACAGACCGCCAATGATGCTGCCGACGGTATAAATCGCTAGCGCGGCTGCGAAACCATAGCGCTGTCCTAAGACCGCGACGACCCAGGCATTGAGCAGCTGGCTCGCGGTCATCGATACGTTGAAGGCGGTCGCCATCAATTGCGCTTGATCCTGGCCGATGCCGAACGCCCCCATCACATCCGGGACCGCGACATTCACAATCGTGCTGGAGACCACCATGACAAAGGAGGCGACCATGCCCGACGCCATGACCAGCGGGACATAGGCTCGGCCGTAACGGGCGAAGAGATCGTCGACGGTTTCAACGCTCATGACGAGGGTTTCCGGTGCCCGAGCAACCAGGCCGGTATCATGGCGAAGAGGAAACTGATCGCGAGCACGAGAAAGCCGTCCTGAAAGCCAATAGTGTTGGCTTGAGCGTGAACGACTTGGCCGAGATAGTGAAGGGCGCCAGGTTCATGAACCGCCGATGGCACGCCTGCTTCGTTGAGGATCCGACCGACGCCGGAGATCATCTCGCGGCTGGAGGCATTGTCGGCACTTTGTGTCGCCGCGAGGACATCGCTGTGATAGTGCGTCCTGACTTCGAGAAACACGACCCAGGCGTTGAGGCCGAGCGAACCGCCCAATTGCCTGCAGAAATTTATCGTGCCGCCACCCGCATTTAGCTGTTGGGGTGTTAGGGTGCGTAAGGCGGTACTCATGATGAACGGCATGGTGAAACTCATGCCGCCGCGCGCTATGACCGAAAACAATACGAGGTGAAAATAGGGCGTATTGGCGTCCGCACTGGCCATGGGGAGAGTACCCATGGAGAACAGAAACAATCCCATCATAATGCCGATGCGGGGAGATATGACATCCGCCATCCGACCGGTAATGGGGAGCGCTAGAAAGACGATGATCGCGGCCGGCAGCATCATATTACCGGCATCCAAAGCGGTCTGCCCCTGCACTAATTGACCGAAGACCGGTACCGCATAGGCAGTCCCAAAATTGCCCATACCGAACGTGAAAGCGATAATGGCGCAGAGCGCGAAGTTACGATTGCGGAAGAGACTGACATCGATCAGTGTTTCTCCGCCACGCGCCTGCCACAAGATAAATCCAATACCGCAGGCAAGCGCAATCAGAGAATATCCGGTCGTGTGGTCGGAGACCCAACCTTCACGCTGGCCGTCGGTCATCGCGGTCATGCAACAGAAGAGTGATATATTAATCAGGGCATAACCGATCCAGTCGAAAGGTTGTCCGCCTGCCTTACGGACGGAGGGCATGAAGATCATGCCCATGCCCAAGGCTAAGAAGACCAGCGGGATTGGGGCGAGGAAAATATAGCGCCAATCCAGCAGCTCGATCGCGACGCCGCCAAGAACCGGTCCAAGGCCCACCGCCAAGGTCAGCGCCATGCCGTAAATACCCATGGCAAAACCACGCCGTTCGGCGGGAAACACCTGAAAGATCGTCACCATGATCAAAGGTTGAATACAGCCCGCCGCTGCACCTTGTAGGACGCGGCCAAAGACGATCATGCCGAACTCGTCCGCGAACCCACCAATGAAACTGCCGATGGTGAAGACGATAAGAGTGATGCAAAACCCGACGCGCTGCCCCAAGACGGCGACGACCCAAGCGTTGAGCAGCTGGCTTGTCACCATCGCCACGTTGAAGGCCGTGGCCATCAATTGCGCTTGATCCTGGCCAATACCAAAGGCGCCCATAACGTCTGGGATGGCGACATTCACGATGGTGCTGGAAATGACCATCACGAAAGAAGCCGTCATCCCGGCGGCGGTCACCAACATACGGTAGGACGGGCCGTAGCGGGTGAACAAGTCGTCGACGGATTCGGTGACCAGCGCCATCGGTCAGTGTCTCGCCGCTTGTGCTCGGCCCAGAATCCAGGCGGGAATCATGGCCGCCAGAAAGACGGCCGCAAGTATCAAAAATCCGTCCTGAAACCCGAGAGTGTTGGCCTGAGCATGGACGACTTGTCCGAGGTAGTGCAAGGCGCCGGATTGTTGGACCGATTCCGGCACGCCGGCGGCACCAAAAATTTTTCCGACATGGGTCAACAGCTCCTGGCTCGCGCCGTTTCCGGAAATCTGCGTGGCGGCCAACGCATCGCTGTGGAACTGCGTCCTTAAAGCCAGCAACACGACATAGAAATTCGTACCGAGTGAGCCGCCGAGTTGGCGGATGAAATTGACCGTCCCACCACCGGAATTCAATTGATCCGGTGGCAATGATTTAAGCGCGGCATTCATCACGGACGGCATGATGAAGCTCATCCCGAAGCGACTGATCATTGAGAACATCGCCACATCCCAAAACGGAGTGTTCGCATCCGCCGTCCCCAGCAATGCCGTGCCGAGGAAGAAGAAAAACAAACCGGCCATGATCGTATATTGCGCTTTGAAATGGTCGGCGAGGCGGCCGGTAAACGGAAGTGCAAAGGCGACGATCAATCCGGCTGGCATCATCAGCATACCGGCATCGGTCGCGGAAAGTTTCTGCACCAACTGTCCGAAGACAGGCACGGCGTAGGTTGTCGCGAAATTACCCATACCGAAGACAAAGGCGATCAAACAAGCCGCCGAGAAAGCGGGTATGCGGAAAAGAGAGAGATCCAGCAGTGGGTCTTCCGCCTTGGTCTGCGACCACAAAAATGCCGCCGTTCCAATCGCCGCCACCGTTAACAGGCCGGCGATGTGATCCGAAGTCCAGCCTAGTTTCTGGCCGTGCGAGAGGGCATTGACCAAGCAAAACAGCGTAATGCACAGGAGGAGATAGCCGGCCCAATCAAATTTCGGACGGTCGGGCCGTCTGACCGACGGCATAAAGACAAGACCCAAGGCAAAAGCGATGACGATCAAGGGAAGCGGTACGTAAAATATGTAACGCCAGCTGAACGAATCGACGACGACGCCGCCAAAAGTGGGACCGAGGGCGAGAGCTGTCACCATGCTCATACCGTAAATTCCCATGGCGAAGCCGCGTCGTTCGGCTGGGAAGACTTGGAAGAAAGTCACCATGACGAGTGGCTGGATGATGCCTGACGACATGCCTTGCAACACACGACCGAAAACAACCATCGGGAATTCCGCGCTCAGCGCACAAATAAAGCTGCCGATGGAGAAGAGAACGAGAGTAGCGCAAAACCCGACCCGCTGGCCGACCAGTGCCACCACATAAGCGTTGAGCAGCTGGCTCGTGGTCATGGCGACGACAAAGGCCGTCGTCATGAGCTGTGCCTGTTCTTGCCCGACGCCGTAGGCGCCCATGACATTTGGGATGGCCACATTCACCATCGTACCGGTCAGCACCATGGTGAAGGCGGCCACCATGCCGGTGCTTGAGACAAGCATGCGGTACTTCGGCCCGAAACGCGCGTACAGATCGTCGACGGATTCGGTGACGACGGCCATAGCCTAAACCTTTGTCGTCCGGGATTTGCCCAAAATATAGGCGGGCACCATCGCCATCAGGAAGATGACCGCCAAGATCATGAAGCCGTCCTGGAACCCCAGCGTGTTGGCTTGTGCTTGGACGACCTGCCCTAGGTAATGCAGCGCCCCAGAGGAATGTGCCGCTTCTGGGACACCGGATTCGTTCAATAGACCTCTGACATTTTCCAATAATTCTCGGCTTGCGGCATTCCCTGCCGTTTGTGTTGCCGCCAGGGATTCGCTGTGCATCAGCGTGCGCTGCTCCATAAAGGCGACCAGACCGTTAATACCCAAGGCACCACCGAACTGGCGCATGAAGTTAATACCGCCCGAAGCCCGGTTGAGTTTGTCTGGAGGCATCGAGCGTAAGGCCGATGCGTTCATCGCGGGGAGGATTAGTGCTTGGCCGAAACGGCCGATCATCACGAATATCACCACGCTAAAAAACGGTGTATTCACATCGGCGCCCATCATGAGAAGTGCGCCCGTGGCAAAAGTGACCAAGCCGCAGATAATCATCAGGTGATTGGGCACCCGATCCGCGAGTTTTCCGGTGAAGGAGAACATGCACATCAGCATTATCCCGGCTGGAACCAGAACGAAGCCTGCCTTTGTCGCGGTAAACCCTTGGACCGTTTGTACGAACACCGGAACCGCGTAGCTGACGCCGAAGTTTCCCGCGCCGAACACCACACCGACGGCCACTGCGGACGTGAACTGCGCGTTCGTGAAGAGAGATAAATCCAGGAGAGGCTCAGGCGCCTTCAGCTGCATCGCGACGAACGACACCAACATTATCAGGCCGACCAATAGAGCCAGGAGGGATTGGTTAGACACCCAGCCGAACCGTTGACCGTTGGCAATGTAACTCAGGACGGAGAACAATCCGATTAGCAACAAGGTGAGACTGACGAAATCAAATGGTGGCGCCTTCTTGTTGTCAGTCTTGCCGGGCATGAA